>JBJENW010000001.1:0-5401 GCA_051880395.1 Lachnospiraceae bacterium
GGATATGCTCCATGTGAATTACACGGAGTAAAAGGTGGAATGAACCACTGCCAGGATGAAATGAAGAAAGCTGTATCCGCTGGATACTGGAACTTATTCTCCTTCAATCCTGCATTAAAAGCAGAAGGAAAGAATCCATTCACCTTAGTATCGAAAGAAGTGAAGAGTGATGAGTATCAGGCATTCCTGAATAATGAGACACGTTACTCTCGTCTGACAAGAGCATTCCCGGATCGTGCAGAAAAATTGTTTGCACAGTCCGAGCAGGCTGCAAAAGATCGTTACGATCACTTACAGAAATTAGTAGAACTTTACAAATAATAGATCGACATCAGATAATTTCTGAAGAAATGGAAAAGCCATTGTACATTCGTACAGTGGCTTTTTCCATGTAATAGGTATGGGAAAATTGGTTACAAATAAGAGAAGAGAGATGAAACGTAGGAGAGAAAGATGAAGAAAAAAATATTTGTGATTTGTGGTGTACTCGTTATACTCTTAAGTTTTTTTGCAGGTTATCAGACAGCAAATTTTTTTAATCAAAAATCCGAGCCCAAAGTTTCTACGACTGTGATTCGTGAACAATTAAAAGGATGTAGTGATCTTACAACAGCACAATTGACTTATAGAGGATTGATTCGCTATGAGGATGGTGAAATACCGTGGATCAATAAAAAAAGTTTTTCTATGGTATATAGTGCGAAACTAGAAGCCGGAATGGATTTGGCAAAAGCATCTGTTTCGATTTCAGGGAAAAAGGTAAAAGTCACACTTCCAATTGTGCAGTTACAATCCGTGGAAGTGCAGACGGATTCGATTGAATTTTATGATGAACGGTCAGCACTGTTCAATTGGACAGAAAAGGAAGATACAGCATCTGCGATTGAACTTGCAAAAAAAGATGCAGAAGAGCATGCGGATGTAGAGGGATTGCAAGAAAAGGCAGTCATACAGGCTCAGGAAGTCGTAAAAAATCTGATTGAGCCATTGGCAGAAGAGTACGAAGTGGAAGTAACCGTACAGGAGTAGGAAAGCCAAAGGAAGTTAGAAATGAAAGAAAGAGATTATAAAATAGATATTTTGCGTATTCTGTGCTGTTATGCAGTGATTGTTCTGCATACAGCATGTGAGTATATTCATGATGTTCGCTATGACGGGATGCAGATTTTGGGGTTGAATTTTTATCATGCGATCACGCGATTTGCAGTACCGTCGTTTGTTATGATCACAGGAGCGATGAGTCTTGGAAAAGACTGTAGGATTGACAAAAAATGGTGGAATAAAATTGTAAAATTCGTGGTTTTATATCTGGTGTATTCCGTGATTTATTCCGTTTTTGCCGAGATTTTGAAACAGAGAGAGGATGCATATGCAAGCTTCGGAAAGGAGATTTCATATATCATTCACCAGGCGATCGAAGATCCAAAATATCATTTGTGGTATATTCCGATGTATATAGGACTTTGTCTGAGTATACCAGTATTAACACGATTGCGCAAATGTACAGATGCGAAAAAAATATTTCAGTATCTTATTGCATTGTTTGTGATTTTACGTTTAACGCCGAATACATTAGATGCATTTCAAAATGAACGATTATCACTTGTATCCGATATTCTTGGAAGAATCAAAGGGGATACATTTTTGATGTGGAGTGCGTTTTTGATCATTGGATATTATATTTATACGTATAATTTGAAATATCGGAAATGGCTGTATGCAGTAGGAACAGCAGGCATTTTTATTTCGTTGCTATTATCGAACATATATACGATGCGTGAAAAAGAGATTGTTACAGATTTTTACGATGATCTGACACTTTTTTCGGCTGTTTGGGCAATCGCAGTTTTTACATTTTTTCGAAATCGGGAATGGAATTTTCATATGAGTGAAAAAATGAAACAGTGGATTGTCAGTATTTCTGGGAAAACGTTGGGAATTTATCTGGTACATTTACTCATTTTAAATGGACTAAATAAATTGGGGATCAATGCGATTGCGACAACTAGCTGGATTGCAACACCGCTGGTTTCAATTTTAGTATTTGTACTCTCTTTTCTTCTGGTATCTGGTATGCAAAAAATACCGATCGTAAAGAAATGGCTGGTCTAAAAAACAGCTGCCTGGAATCTGTTTTTCCAGACAGCTGTTTTTGTTTGCATGAAAAATTAAATACGAAGTTTCATATAGCGAGACATCATACAGGCACCAATGGCACCCGCTTTGATCACATCACCTGTGTTTTCAGGGGAAATACCGCCAATTGCGTATACCGGAATCGAAACGGAGGATGTTATTTCGTGTAAAAAAACGAGCCCGCGGGGTGCAAGATCCGGTTTGCACTGTGTAGAGAAAATGTGACCTGCAGTAATATAGCCGGCGCCCAACTTTTCGGCGAGCAGCGCATCGTCAAGAGAATGGACAGACGTGCCGATCAAAGAAAAGGAGACAAGTGCATCCGGATTCTTCTGCATCGTCTCGACAAACAGGGAAAATGGAAGATGAATCTGTGTACATCCAAGTTTTTTTGCTGTTTTATAAAACGTATGCAGTGTGCAGGGAATATGATGCTCGTTACAAATGGAGAGTACCTGTTTTGCTAAAACTTCATACTCCGATTCGGATAAATCTTTTTCCCGTAAAATGATGCGGTCAACCGGAAGGGAGGCGAGCAGAGAAATCTGCTCTAAAAAATTCCCTTCGCATAAATGACGGTTGGTAACCACAATTTTTTCTCCGGGCAATGTATTCAGATTAAACATAGATGTAATCACTCATAACCGGCTGCAGTCCCTGGTCGAGAATTGCCTGGTATACTTCATCAACTGTACGTGGGTCTGAAATTTCAAACTGTTCGTCGCCTTTTGCCTCTTCATCATGACCGCCAACGCTGACTGCCACACCGGCAGAAATTTTTGTGGCAGCAATTTTAATGATATTATTTCGGAAACGTTCACATTCACGGGTACTGATCGTAATGCTGGCAAACGGCATGAAAATACGATATGCACAGATGACTTGAAGAAGCTGTGGTTCGTGAACATCCTTCGGATTGATCTTATCATTGTTGATGATCGGGCGCAGCCGCGGGCAGGAGAAGGCAATCTCAGCCTGCGGATATTTTTTCTGAATCAGATAGGCATGCATTCCCGTTGCAAAGGCATCTTTTCTAAAATCAGATAAACCGAGCAGAGCCGCAAAGCCGACACCACGCATGCCGCCCATCAGTGCACGCTCCTGCGTGTTAAAACGATATGGCCAGATTCGTTTATTTCCTTCTAAGTGCAGCGTCTCGTATTTATCGGAATCATATGTTTCCTGAAAGACCGTGACATAGTCGGCACCACACTCGTGCAGATATGCATAGTCGTCGGAATTCATTGGATAGACTTCCAGACCGATGACTTTAAAATATTTACGGGCGATCTTGCAGGCTTCGCCTATGTATTTGACATCCGATTTATTTGGACTTTCTCCCGTCAGGATTAAAATCTCCTGCAAGCCGGTTTTTGCAATATTGTGCATTTCCGTGTCAATCTCATCCATTTCCAGGCGGGCCCGTTTGATCTGATTGTGGCAGTTGAATCCACAGTAGACACAGTAATTTTCACAGTAGTTTGCAATATAAAGCGGGGTAAACATCATCGTAGAGTTTCCGAAATGTTTGCGTGTTTCATATTGTGCTCGCTGGGCAATTTCTTCTAAATGCGGCAGTGCAGCAGGGGAGAGCAGAGCACCGAAATCATCCGGGGAAAGATGATCTTTTCGCAGTGCGTTTAAGACATCCTGTTCGGTGTATTTGTCTGCGTCGTAGGCGTTCATAGCAGCGACAACCTGATCTTGTATTTCCGAGCCGATATTTTCCATACCTGGAAGATATTCCATGTGATTGATTCGTTCTTTTTCCATTTCAAAAAATCCTTTCGTTTTAATCTTGTAAAAATCCGGTCAACGGGTCGGAGGCAGAGGCACCTTTGTTTAAAACACGTCCAAGACCAGCAAGATATGCTTTTCTCCCGGCGTCGATGGCGAGTTTAAATGCTTCAGCCATTTTTGGAACATCGCCTGCAGTTGCGACAGCTGTATTTGCCATGACAGCAGCAGCACCCATTTCCATCGCTTCACAAGCCTGGGAAGGACGGCCGATTCCGGCATCTACGATAACAGGAAGATTTGTTTCTTCGATTAAGATTTGAATGAATTCTTTTGTACATAGTCCCTTGTTGGAACCGATCGGAGCAGCCAGCGGCATAATTGATGCGGCACCGGCGTTTTCTAAATCACGGGCAACATTTAAATCCGGATACATATATGGCATGACAACAAAGCCCTCTTTTGCAAGTACTTCTGTAGCCTTGATGGTCTCCTGATTGTCCGGGAGCAGATACTTGCTGTCCCGCATGATCTCAATTTTCACAAAATCGCCGCATCCGGCTTCACGGGCAATGTGTGCGATACGGATGGCCTCATCGGCGTTGCGTGCACCGCTGGTATTTGGAAGCAGTGTGACATTGTCCGGGATATAGTCCAGGATATTGGCAGCACCGCCTTTGTTGGCACGGCGTAAAGCCAAAGTGATGATCTGGGCGCCTGCGTTTTCTACGGCTGCCTTGATCAGATCAAGAGAATATTTTCCGGATCCCAAAATAAATCGGGAATCAAATTCGTGTCCTGCAATTACTAATTTATCATTGTTTGGTGTCATAGATATTTTCTCCTTTTTTACTCTTTTTTGGTCGGCTATTGGAATCAGATCAGCCGCCGCCCATAAAGCTGATGATTTCAACGACATCTTCTTCCTTCAAATAAGTGGAAGAAAGCTGTTCTTTTTTTAGAATGATGCCGTTTAATTCCACTACGACTTTTGGCGCATCGTAGTCTTCGCGTGCCAGCAGATCGGCAACCGTCTCACCGGCAACAAGGGAAAGTTCTTCACCGTTTACTCTCATGACAGACTCCTTTCGTGAATGATGTACACCGCGAGTACATAATAAAAAAAGCTACACAAAAGCTCACACCCGTGGTGGTGTGCCCCTTCATGTAGCATGTGCTGCACTCTCGATTTCGGTATGCGATTGTATCACTGCAGCAAATGAAATCACAACGATTTCTGCCAGCAGCAATAAATAAGAAAACCTCCGACATCTGTCAGAGGCTGCATATACAAACAATCAGATGCTCCCTCCGCTGGTATTATCCAGATCCAGGTGATAAGGGTTGGAATCAGATCCTCTCAGCCGATCAAGATCAGCACCCCCGAACCGATTCTTATTATAAAGGCAGAATGGCAGGATGTCAAGAACGAATCAAAATTTTGCACGGTAAACGCACTTACGCTTTATATGGGTGTAAGTGTTGCGACCACTACTTTGTTGGTCTCACGAAACGGTATCGACTCCAC
>JBJENW010000002.1:0-5158 GCA_051880395.1 Lachnospiraceae bacterium
CCCAAAAAGTAGTGGAGTCAGTAACGTAGTGGTTTGCTCGACAAGTCAGAATTTTGCGAAAAGATTTTAAGAAACTCCTAAGAAAGTCTTAAAAAAGGTTTAAGAAAATAGTTGTATAATCATGGAAAAGAGAAAAGATTAACTGAAAAAAGTGGAAAGTGAGGGAAAATAAATGAAGAGAAAAGATTTTGAAAAAAGAATGACAGCATTTTTGCTGGCAGGGGTGTTGGCAATTTCAAATGGAAGTAGTGTGTTTGCGCAGGAGCAGGGACAGGAGCCGGCAATCGTGCAAAATCAGAGCGAAGATCAGCCGCAGGCGGAAAATGAAATTGAACGGATCGAATTAGTGGAGAATGGAATTTCCCAAAATCACTCAACATACAAACAGCTGACATGCGGATCCCGTATGAAATTTCTTGTAAAGGTTTATCGAAAAGGAGAATCCGAACCTGTGACAGGCGAGGATGGACAGATTAAAGTGGAGTTGCGAAGAAAAGACAAAAAACCGGCGAAAGCAGTGTGCGCCATCAGCAATAACCCGGGAGTGTATATGCCGGATGTTCCGATTTTGAGGGATGATGAAACGCTTCCGGTCGATGAGCATGTGGATTTCGGTATCGAAAAAGGAGAAAAGGGAATTTCCTCCTATGGTCAGATTACGGTTTACGCACCATATGGGTACGAGGAAGATCTGGAGTTGGTGGTAAGTTCTGTAAAGAATGAAACTGTAAAGGCGACGCATTCCTTTTATACCAGAACAGATGCAAGAGACGGCAATTCGATCGCAAGCTATGATCTTGGCACGACGGCGGGAACGGTAAAGGTGAAAAAGGCGAAAATTTCCTGGAATGCGACCTATCAAAAGTATACAGTGAAACTTCCAAAAGTGCAGACAAAGAGTAAAGACGATCAGTTTGTGGGCTGGACAGATGGAAAGACCGATCTGTTATATGGTGCGGGTGCGAAAGCAGAAATTTACGGCACGAAACCACAGACATTTGAGGCAGTCTGGAAAACAAAAAACGGAACAAAATTTACCGTAAAAGAGAACAAAGAGGAGATCTACAATCTTCATTACAAAGTAACCGGAAAAAATACCGTTTCTCTATTACAATACGAAGGACTGTGCAAATGTATTCATGGTCTGGAATTGCCGAACACAGTAGAGTTTCATAATAAGAAATACAGAGTCAATTGCATCGAAACAAAGACGTTTCAACGGGCAAATTTAAACTCTCTTTTGATCGGAAAATATGTCACTAAAATCGGAAAAGATACCTTTGATCGTGATGGCTGGCTAAAATCAATTGTCATTAAATCGACGAGCATTAAGTCTGTTGGAAAAAATGCGTTCAAAGGGATTCCGAAAACAGCGGTGATTTCCTGTCCGCAGGAAAAGGTGAAGACGTATACAAAACTGTTCCGTAAAGCCGGATTAAACAAGAAAGTAAAAATTATCGGATACACACAAGTGAAAGAAAACGAATAAAGGTATAAACAAACATTTCTTCATCTGTTATAATAGAGGCAGGAAAAACGATGGAGGAATGGATGATGAAAATACCAAGCATTTTAAAACCGGATCTTCATGTGAGGTATCTGGAAAATAAACTGGCAGAAAAAGTGACTTATTTAAAGATACCGATGCAGATACAAAAAGAAAATTTGATTGAGGATGTGAAAAACGGCGCTGTGCAGTTTCAGGAGCTTGTTCCATTTCTGGAAAAAGAACAGACGTCAAATTATGTTGTGATCAGCACAGAAAATGAAGAACTGGGCTATATGGCTGTTACATATTTAGAGGCGTGCCGAAAAAATATTCCTGCCATCCGAAGCGGGGAGGAAATCGTGTTGGATCTCAATGAGGAAGACACTGAGGTGTTGGGAGAGGAGCAAGAGAAGGGTCCGGATTTTGAGGAATTTCAAAAAGTAGAGGAGGATGTTTGTAATGAGAATGAGCGTTCCTCCTGCTATGAGGAGAATAAAAGAAGAGTGCCGATCATTGGGCTGCGTGAGGTGCAGCATAGTCTGAGAAAAGACAGCCAGGAGGAGTTTTTCCTAAACGATCTGTCGATGCAAGGGGAACGAAACGAGATGGACCAGCAGCCGTTTTGGATGTCCTGTCGCAAAGAGTCGGTTTGTATTCTGAATTATCAGACAAATTATTTTGGATTTGGAAGGGAAAATGATGAGGAGCAGGTGGAGGCACTCTCGTTTTTTGAACAAAATGATCGGGTGTATATTTTAAATATAGATGACGGAGATGAGGATGATTTCCCATTTTATGGAATGGGTGGCGGGGAGACGATCGGCGAGGAATGGGATACGGATGAACTTTCACCGGACGAGATTTTGAAAAATGAGATCTTACTTCGATATATTGCAGATGAATTAGTGGTCAGTCTGCCAAAAGAGAAGAAAAAAGTGTATTACAAACAGATTTTACAAGGATTTTTCCGGAAAAACCAAGTAACTGTTTCCAAAGGATTTTCGTATGATCAGGTTTTGAATTTGATTTTTTCCATGCAAAACCCGAAAATCTGTCAGCAGATCGAGCGTGTTGTGCGTTATGCGATCAAAGATAAAGGCAGCGAAAGACCCTTGGAACTGTCGAAAGACGATTTTCAATTTATTGACCGTTTTCGAAAAAGCGGGAGATCAAAAAAGAAAAAAGGTGAGGCAAAGAAGCGTCTGATGGAAGAACTTGTCGGCATGGATAAAGTGAAAGAGCAGGTACTCGATGTCGTCAATGTTATGAAATTTAATAAAATGCGTGAGCAGATGATGATCTGTGAAAACAGCAATTATCACAATGTGCATGTCATGCTCGGCGCACCGGGAACAGCGAAAACAACGGTTGCCGAGCTGATGGGACAGATCATGGTAGAAGAAAAGCTTTTGCCGAATAATCGCTTTATCAGCATTAATGGGGCAGAACTCAAAGGGATGTATGTAGGGCATTCCGCGCCAAAGACGAAATCTTTGTTTGAACGATATGATATCATTGTGATCGATGAAGCATATTCTCTGGTCGATGACAGCGGAAAGACGGATGAATTCAGCAAAGAGGCCATAGCACAGCTGATCATCGAGCTTGAGGAGCATGCGACGGATAAGCTTGTTATTTTTGCCGGATACGGCGGAGCGAAAGTGACAGAGAAGAATAATAAGATGCGTGCTTTTATCGAATCAAATCCGGGAATCAAAAGCCGGATCACATCCACGTTTTATTTTGATTCGTATTCTGCAGATGAGATGGTACAGATTTTTTATCGTATGGCCAAAGTGCAGAAGTACAAAGTGGATACAAAGGCGAAAAAGATCCTGCGGGAGTATTTTGCCACCCGCGTGGAAGATGAAACATTTGGAAACGGCCGTGAGGCCAGGAGTTTGTTGGAAAACAGTGTGATCTTTGCTGCAAAACGTGTGTTTGCCGAAGAAAAAAAGACCATAACGAAAGAAGATATGCAAAGACTCACGGAAGCGGATATCGCTTCTGCGATCGAGCGGACGAAAAAAGCGAATGATGTGCAGAATGCCAATAACTGTAAAAGGATTGGGTTTGGCATATAAAAAATAAAATTTTTATAAAACATGAAAAAATCCCAGAAAATAGCTTGCTGTTTCTGGGGTTTTTGTATATAATTATCTCCTTTGTAGCTAAAATATTTGTGGAATATATACAGTCAAATAATAGGAAAAGAGGAAATAACATGGAGGATGAGAAAGAATTTCTAGGGACAGAGCCGGTGGGAAAACTTCTGGTGAAATTGGCGGTCCCGAACGTGATCGCACAGATGGTCAATATGCTCTACAACATGATCGATCGAATCTATATCGGACATATCCCGGATGTGGGGAGCAAGGCATTGACAGGTGTAGGCGTTTGTCTGCCGATCATCATGATCATTTCGGCATTTGCAGCGCTCATCAGTGCCGGAGGAGCACCGAAAGCATCCATTTATATGGGAAAGGGAGATCAGGAATCTGCAGAGAAGATTCTTGGCGGCTGTTTTACGGTTCAAATTCTGATATCAGCGATTTTGACGGTTGTTCTGTTTTTTGGGAACCGGAATCTGCTTTTGACATTTGGAGCGAGTGAAAATACGATCTCGTATGCAACCGGGTATATGACAATCTATGCGATCGGCACAATCTTTGTGCAGATGACGCTTGGAATGGGGGCATTTATCACGGCACAGGGATTTGCAACGATCGGAATGATGACGGTCCTGATCGGAGCTGTCTGCAATATTCTTCTGGATCCGATCTTTATTTTTGGATTCAACATGGGCGTGCGAGGGGCAGCGTTTGCAACGATCCTGTCTCAGGCAGTCTCTTGTATCTGGGTACTTCATTTCTTGACCGGAAAGAAAACAATATTGAAATTAAAAAGAAAAAATATGCGCGTGGATTGGAAACTGGTGGTTCCCTGCCTGGCGCTGGGACTTTCGACGTTTATCATGCAGAGCAGTGAGAGCGTGATCTCCGTCTGCTTTAATTCTTCTTTATTGAAATACGGCGGGGATATCGCAGTGGGTGCGATGACGATTTTGACCAGTGTTATGCAGTTTGCGATGCTGCCGCTGCAGGGAATCGGGCAGGGGGCACAGCCCATCTCCAGTTATAATTATGGCGCGAAGAACACAAAGCGTGTGAAACAGACGTTTCGACTTCTCTTGACCGCTAGTCTGGTCTATTCCGTCATCCTGTGGCTTTTGATCATGACGTTTCCCAAAAGCTTTGCAGGTCTGTTTACAGCGGATCGCGACATGATCGCGTTTACAGCGAATGTTTTGCGAATTTATTGTGCAGTTATGTTTTTATTTGGAATTCAGATGTCCTGCCAGATGACATTTGTGTCCATAGGAAATGCCGTATGTTCGATCATTGTGGCAGTTGTGCGAAAATTTGTTCTTTTACTTCCGTTGATCTATCTGGTTCCATGTTTTGTGGCAGATCAGACCATTGGTGTGTATCTGGCAGAACCGATTGCGGATACAATTGCGGTTACGTTTACGGCAATCTTGTTTACGGTTCAATTTAAAAAAGCGATGAAAAAATTAGAAGAGTAGGAATAAAAATCGTCTTGTAAATGTAAAAGAAGTTTTTGAGAAGACTTGGAGTGAGATAGAGAAAGGGTTTGCAACCATAAAGG
>JBJENW010000002.1:5258-30700 GCA_051880395.1 Lachnospiraceae bacterium
TATTTATAATAGTTGTGTCTTTGACGGTCTACACGTTTGATCAGTTTCGTCGCTTCTTTGTCATTTAACTCGTATGCATCCGCAATATGTTTGGTTCGATAACTCATGCGTTTTCCACTCTTGGTAAAATTTTTTGTTTCTGCAACATCTGCAAAGAGAGAACATTCAAAGAAAAGGGAGGATTTTATGAAAAAGATAGCGCCAATATTTATTTTAACTGCTGGGATTTTGTGGGGGTGTCTGGGAATATTTGTGCGAAGATTCAATGCGCATGGACTGGTTTCGATGGACATTGTGGGATTGCGTGCGGTGATCACTTGTGTAGGATTGTTTCTGATATTATGTTTGTATGATCGAACATTATTTAAAATTCATTGGAAAGATTTGTGGTGTTTTGTTGGGACTGGAATTTGTAGTATGCTTTTTTTAATTTTTGCTATTTTAAAGCAATTGCAATGACTTCACTTTCTGTAGCCGCAGTGGTTTTATATACTGCACCGGCGATCGTGATGATTTTCTCGTACTTTTTATTTGGGGAAAAGCTGACAAAAAGGAAACTTTTTTCGGTGGGGCTTACGTTTTTAGGTTGTATACTTGTATAAATAAAGGAATTTTTGTGTTGTAAATTTGCTAACTTACGAGTATACTACTTATGAGTATACAAATTTAAACAGAAAATTTGGAGGAACAACTATGATCGGAAGAGAAAAAGAACTGGAGCAGTTGGAAAAACTGAGCGCACGTGATCAGTTTGAATTTTTAGTGATGTATGGAAGAAGACGGGTTGGAAAGACGACGATCCTTCAGGAATTTTCGAATCGACATGATGTGATTTTTTATTCGGCACAGGAAAAAAATGATAGTTTAAATTTGCAGGATTTTTCAAAGATGATTCAACAGCACTTTGATGGACAGATGGTGGCACCGTTTTTGTCATGGGAAGATGCCTTTTCTTATGTGACCAGAAAAACGGTGGATCGAAAAACGATTCTGATCATTGATGAATTTCCATTTATGGCAGGGCCAAATCCATCGATCAAAAGTATGCTGCAGCATGAAATCGATCATCACTGGAAGAACCAGAATTTATTTTTGATTTTGTGTGGTTCTAGTGTGAGTTTTATGGTGAATGATATTATGGGATATGAAAGTCCGTTGTATGGGCGTACCACAGCCTCTATGGAAGTACAGCCATTTGATTATCTCGACGCAGCAAGATTTTTCCCTGATTATTCCATGGAAGAGAAGCTGTTGGCATATGGAGTGCTTGGAGGAATTCCGCGGTATTTAAATGCGTTTTCAGATAAACGCTCCATACAGGAAAATATCGAAACAGAGATTCTCGCAAACGGGGCGTTTTTAAATGATGAACCGATGATGCTTTTACGGATGGAACTTCGCGAACCAAATGTATATAACAGCATTTTAGAAGCAATCGCAAGAGGATATAATAAGATTTCAGAAATTGCGTACTGTATTCATGAGGATCGGGGGAAATGCAGTAAATATATTACAACACTGCAGACGATAAGGCTAGTAGAAAAGCGTGTGCCATGCGGGGAACCGGAAACAAGTAAAAAAAGTATTTATGTTTTGACGGATCATTTTTACAGATTCTGGTACCATTATATTTTTTCAAATAAAAGTTACTATGAACTGTTGGGGGAGTTCGATGCTGCAAAAGAAATCATGGACGATATTTCAGAATTTATGGGTCTTGCATTTGAAGAAATATGTAAACAGTATTTGGTTCGGCAGGCAAAGCAGAAAAAACTTTCGTTTGTACCGGCGTATATCGGGAAGTGGTGGGGAAATAACCCAGCGATCAAGGCGCAAGATGATGTCGATCTGCTCGCACTGAATAAGAAAAAAACAGAAGGCATTTTTTGCGAGTGTAAGTTTACAAACAAGCCGATGCCAATGGAAGAATATGAAGATCTTTTACTTGCAACAAAAGCTTTTCCGGATGCGATGAAGAAACAGTTATTGTTTATCAGTAAAAGTGGATTTGCAGATTCGGTGAAAAGGCGTGCAAAAGAAGAAGGTGTGCGGCTTTTGACGATACAGGATTTGTTTGAAACAGAAAAGGAGTAAAAATCATGGATTATCTAAATCAAAATATTTCAATCAATTTAAAAAAGATACGCTTGGCGAGAGGCTATAGTCTGGATCAGGTCGCAGAGCAGACAGGTGTGAGCAAGAGCATGCTCGGTCAGATCGAGCGTGGAACAGCAAATCCGACCATTGGGATTTTAGGAAAAATTGTAAGCGGATTGCGGGTAGAATTAAATGATCTGGTGAAGACACCCGGTGAGGGTGTCTTTCCTGTCTGTAAAGAGTGGCTGCTTCCAACGAAGGAATTGAAAGATGCCTATCGCGTGTATACCTATTTTCCATATGAAAAAGAACGAAACTTTGAGTTATATGTGATAGAAGTGGAACCGGGGGCGGTTTATTATAGTGGTGCGCATGGCGAAAATACGAAAGAATATGTCATTGTGGAGACGGGGGAACTGTGGTTAAATGTCGGACGGGAATCGTATTGCGTAAAAGCAGGGGATGCCATACGTTTTGATTCCGATAAGGATCACGAATATTTAAACAAAGGAGAGACGGAACTACGTTTGGTTAGCATATTTTCATATACTGTCTAACAAATGTACAATATAATGCACAAATGAAATGAAGAAAGCAAAGGACGGTTAATAAAAATAGCGTAAATTCAAGAAAAACAAAAGAAAATAATTTTTTTACAAAAATATATTGACAATATAATGCACGCGAGTTATACTTTCCACAACAAAACAAATTGATACAAAGCTTTGGAATCTTACAGAAGATCTCGTGAACAAAGGTGTTTACTTAGCAATAAGTGAGCGCCTTTTTTGTTTTGAAAAAAACCACGAGAAACCGCCGGGAAACGTTCAAACGTATAAAGAAAGAGAGGTCATCAATATGAAAAAGAAATTATTGAGTGTAGCACTTATGTTTACAATGACAATGGGATTATTTACAGGATGCGGAAACGCAAAAAATGACAGCGCGAAAACAACAGGAGATGCAACAGAAACGACGACAAGTGACAGTGCAGAAGGCAGCGAAGGAAATGTACTTCGGGTTGGAATGGAATGTGCATACGCACCGTTCAACTGGACGCAGGAAACAGAAGAAGTTGCAAACGGAGATACAGCAGTTCCGATTTATGGAGCGGATAATTCTTATGCATATGGCTATGATGTCATGATGGCAAAGAAGATCGCAGAGAAACTTGGCATGGGATTAGAGGTACATAAAGTAGAATGGGATTCCATCGGAATGGCAATGGATTCCGGGGAATATGACTGTATTATCGCAGGTATGGGAAAAACAGCGGAGCGCGAGCAGGCATATTCCTTTACCGGACCATATTATTACAGAGATATCTGCCTGACAGTAAAAAAAGACAGTGATTTTGCTGGTATCACAAAATTATCCGATTTCAAAGGAAAAAATCCAACGGTCACAACACAGCTCGGTACTGCATGGGTGGATCTGTTAGATCAGATTCCGGATGTGCAGCTCGGATCGAATTATGAAACTACAGCAGAGTGTTTTATGGCAGTTTCAAATGGTGTCGCAGATGTCTGTGTCATTGATAAACCGACATCTGAATCGGCTTTGTTGACAAACAACGATCTGGTTATGCTGGAATTAGATGAAGATGATACGATTGAAGATCCGACCGGTTCTACAAATGTTTGTATCGCAACGAGAAAAGATGATACAGCACTTCGTGACAAGATTCAGGGAGCAATGGATGAACTTGGCTGGGATGATAAAGCGAAAATGGATGAGATGATGGATGAGGCAATTAAAATGCAGCCGGCAGCAAACTAAGAAACGTTAGAATAGAGGAGGCGATAGGATGAGCGGATTACTTTTAGCAGCCGCGACGCCCACAAACTCGTTTGAGTGGATGGTGTTTTTGGCAAAGAAATACAGCCAGCTGTTTATACAGGGAACCGGTATTACACTGTATGTGGCAGTGATCGGAACATTGATCGGATTTTTGCTTGGATACGGAGTGGGAATCGTTCAGGATATCAAGATACGAAAAGAAGATACGGTTGTAAAAAAAGTACTTCTTAGAATATTAAAAGCAATTTGCGTGGTTTATGTAGAAATCTTCCGTGGTACACCAATGATCGTACAGGGCATGATCGTGTATTATGGTCTGCGCCAGGCAAATGTGGAAATTGCATCCGTTACAGCCGGTATTTTGGTTACTGTATTAAATACCGGAGCCTATATGGCAGAAACGGTTCGGGCAGGTATCAATTCGATCGATCCAGGACAGCGTGAAGGTGGTATGGCACTTGGTATGTCACCGATGCGGACGATGTTTTCCGTTATTTTGCCACAGGCATTTAAAAATATTATTCCAGAGATGGCAAACACCTTCTTGACAAACCTGAAAATGACATCGGTATTAAATGTAATCGGTGTATCGGAGTTGTTTATGATGGCAAAGACCGCAGGTGGTACCTATTATAAATACTTTGAATCCTATTTGGTTATTGCAGTTATCTACTTCGTTTTGTGCTTCTTCTTTAATAAGATCTTTAAACTGATCGAGAAAAAGACAGCCGTGAAGTCCGATTATGTGCTCGCAGTAGAATATATGGAAGATACGCAATAGGAGGGACGGATTATGGGAGAAAAAATTATCAGTATCCAGGATTTGAGCAAATCCTTCGGAGATCATGAGGTACTTCGAAAAATTGATTTTTCAGTAGAAAAGGGCGAAGTGGTCTGCATCCTTGGACCATCCGGTTCCGGAAAGTCTACATTGCTTCGTTGTGTAAACAAACTAGAGCATCAGACAAATGGAAAAATTTTATATCATGGAAAAGAAGTACGGGATGTGCAAAAAGAGGTCAATCAGTACCGTTCCAATGTTGGCATGGTATTCCAGTCCTTTAACTTATTTAATAATATGACAGTTTTAAAAAACTGTATGTCAGGTGCAAGAAAAGTATTGCATGTGTCAAAAGAGGAAGCATTCGATCGTGCGATCAAACATCTAAAGGCAGTCGGTATGGCGCCGTACATCAACGCTTATCCATCTCAGTTATCCGGTGGACAAAAACAGCGTGTTGCAATCGCAAGAGCATTGTGTATGAATCCGGAAGTGCTGCTGTTTGATGAACCGACCAGTGCATTAGACCCGGAGATGGTCGGTGAGGTATTGAATGTTATGAAAGAGTTAGCGAAAACCGGACTTACCATGATCATTGTGACACATGAGATGGGATTTGCGAGGGATGTCTCCACGCGGACCATCTTTATGGATAAAGGCTACATCGTAGAGGACGCACCGCCAGCGGAGTTCTTTACGAATCCGAAAAACCCACGAACCAAAGAATTTTTAAGCCGTTTTATGGCTGGTTAAAAATAGAGGGAAATACCTGGAAGGGAGAATGTAAATGGGAAATTATGTTGTGACATTTGCCCGTGGCTTCGGCACCGGGGGAAAAGAAATTGCATCGAAATTGGCAGAGGAGCTTGGCATTCACTGCTATGAAAATCGTATTTTGACATTGGCATCCCAGATGAGTGGTCTGGATGAAAAATTATTTGAAGAAGTCAATGAAAAAGTACGAAACAACGGCGGATTTTCCAGCTTTTTAAAAGGATTACCACGTTCCCGCCAGTACATCACGCGAAACGAAAAATTCGTTTCGGATGATACCTTGTTTGAATATCAAAAACGAATCATTGAAAATCTGGCGGATACCGAATCGTGTGTGATCGTTGGAAAATGTGCAGACTGGGTGCTTCGAGGACGCGACAATGTGGTGAGCATTTATGTAGAAGCACCGCGGGATTTCTGCCTGAAACGGACAATGCAAAATATGGGCGTCACTGAGGAAACTGCGGCAGCGACCATCACACAGACGGATAAATTCCGTGCAGATTATTACAAATATTACACACATGGCAATTACTGGACGAATCCGGTCAACTATGATCTGACCATCAACAGTGAAAAAGTTGGCATTGAAAACAGTGTGCAGTTGATCAAAGAGTATTTAAAGATCAAAAAATTAGTGTAGTTGAAAAATAAATTCCAAGAAAAGGCCACGGAACGTGACGGAAAGAGAGGATATCAATATGAAATTAAAAGATACAGGATTAACCGAACAGGATATTAAAGATAAAGTAAACAAATACATGATTGAGACTTACGAAAGATTTGATTTCGTAGCAGAGACCGCAAAAGACATGTATATGTATGGCGCGGATGGTACCGCTTATCTGGATTTCTATGCAGGAATCGCTGTAAACAACACTGGAAACTGTAATGAAAAAGTGGTTGCGGCAATCAAAGACCAGTGCGGCGACATTATGCAGACTTTCAACTATCCGTACACGATTCCGCAGGCGCTTTTGGCAGAAAAAATTTGTACCACGATCGGCATGGACAAGATTTTTTATCAGAACTCCGGTGCAGAGGCAAACGAAGCCATGATCAAGATGGCAAGAAAGTATGGCGTAGAAAAATATGGCCCGCATAAATATAATATCGTAACGGCAAAAATGTCTTTCCATGGAAGAACCTTTGGTGCCATGAGTGCGACCGGTCAGCCGGATAATGCCTGCCAGATCGGATTTGGTGATATGACACCAGGATTTAGTTATGCAGAATATAACAATCTCGAATCCTTTAAAGCAGCAGTGACAGAAAACACCATCGGCATCATGGTAGAGCCGGTACAGGGCGAAGGCGGTGTGCATCCTGCAACCAAAGAATTCTTAGTGGGCTTACGAGAATTTTGTGATGAAAAAGGAATCCTGTTGTTATTAGATGAAGTACAGAGCGGCTGGTGCAGAACCGGTGCGGTCATGAGTTATATGAACTACGGTATCAAACCGGACATCGTATCCATGGCAAAAGCACTTGGCGGCGGTATGCCGATCGGAGCCATCTGTGCAACCGAAGAAGTAGCAAAAGCCTTTACCATGGGCTCTCATGGAACAACATTCGGCGGACATCCGGTATGCTGTGCAGCAGCATTAGCAGAAGTCAATGAATTATTAGATCGTCACTGCGCAGAAAATGCAAAAGAAATGGGTGATTACTTCTGTTCGAAACTGGAAACATTGCCACATGTAAAAGAGGTAAGACATCAGGGCTTATTTATTGGTGTTGAATTTGATGATACCATTAGTGGTGTAGAAGTAAAACATGGATGCTTTGACAGAAAGTTACTGATCACAGCCATCGGTGCGCATATCATTCGTATGATCCCACCACTGATCGTTTCAAAAGAAGATTGTGACAAAGCATTTGAAATCATTAAAGAATCTGTAGAAGCAGTAGCAAAATAAAACATAGGAAAGAGGGCTATTATGAAGTTCAATTATCATTTGCCGGTGAATTTGGTGTTTGGCCGCGGAAGAGTTGCTGAAATTGGAACGATCGCATCAACTTACGGAAAGAAAGCGTTGATCGTAACCGGTCATAGCAGCACAAAAAAATCCGGACTTTTAGATCGGGTGGTGGATTATTTAAAAAAAGAAGGAATCGCGTCGGCTGTTTTTGATAAAGTCAGCCAGAATCCGCTGACAACGACAGCAGAGGAAGGGGCCTCCTTTGCAAAAAGTGAAGGATGTGATGTGGTCGTTGCCCTTGGCGGCGGCAGCATCATGGATTGCGCCAAAGCGATCGCATTCTTATGTGTAAACGATGGCGATATCAATGATTATATCTTTAATCGAAAGAGCAGCGACGAGGCACTTCCACTCATCCTGGTTCCGACGACTTGCGGAACCGGAAGTGAAGGAAACGGATTTGCAGTATTGACAAACCCGGAAAACGGGGACAAAAAATCGCTCCGCTGTAATGCCATTGTAGCAAAAGCATCCATCATTGATTCTGAATTGATGCAGACCATGCCGAAATCGATTTTAGCATCGGTTGGATTTGATGCGCTCTGTCACAGCATGGAAGCTTATGTATCCAAAATCGGACAGCCAATGACAGACATGATGAGTGTGCAGGCAATGGAATTGATCGGGAAACATTTTATTTCGGTTTATAAAGGCAGCGAAGATCCAGAAGAGTGGGATGCGATTTCCTGGGCAAGCACCATCGGCGGAATGGTCATCAACACCGCAGGGGTTGCATTGCCGCATGGTATGGAGCATCCAGCAAGCGGTTTAAAAAATATCGTACATGGGAGAGGACTTGCGGCTTTAACTCCTTGGATCGTAGATGCCAGTGTCAGTGCCGCACCGGAAAAATATGCAGTCATCGCGCAGTGTCTCGGTGGAACCTCCGCTGAAGGATGTGGCGATACCATTCGCAAGTTCCTCGAAGAGATTGATCTTGTGACCACTTTAGGGGAACAGGGAATTACAGAAGAAGACATCCCATGGATGACAGAAAACTGCTTTAAAGTATCGGCTGCAAGCATTGCAAATCATCCGGCAGCCTTTGATGCAGAGCAGATTTCTGAATTATATAAGAAAGCTTTATAAAAACAGAATAATAGAAATGCTGTAAAGGGATACACAGGAAAGGCGTTTTGAACATGAAAATGTTTCAAAGCGCTTTTTTGTCTTGTTTGGAGCTAAATTTTACATTAGAAAGTCATTAGATTTTACATAGATAAAGTATAATCCTCACAAAAATCTGGATAGATATTCAAAAGAATCTATCGTAGGAGGAAGTAAAATGGCAAAGTATCTATTGTCAATCTCAGAGATGGCAGAACTGCGCAATATCACCAGCGAAACGCTGCGGCACTATGACAGAATCGGTCTTTTGAAACCAGAGTATGTCACAAAAAGTAAAAGGCGCATGTATTCAATCCGCCAATACGAGAAACTGGGAACCATTTTGGAATTACGGGCGGTCGGTATGAGTCTTGATGAGATCAAGGAGTATTTTGATCATAGGAATGTCCGAAAATCGGTGTCCATGTTAAAAAAACATCAAAAAACATTTGAGAAAAAATTAGAGGAGCAGATACAGTTAAATAAAGCCCTGCTGCAAAAAATAGAGTATATGGACGGGCTTTCGGATCTGCCCGAACTGGAAACGGTTTATGAGAAACAGTTTCCGCTCAGATATATGGTCACGCTTGGAAAAGAATCCGGAGATCGGGAAGAGCATGCGATGGCATTTACAAAACTGGAAAATTGTGTGCGGGAAAAAGTGCCGATCATTGCAAGTGACCGTGTCGGTGTCTATACAAACGAGCGGATTTTGCTGCCATCGGATACACTCATTTCTGCCATTCCGATGATTTTAGTATCACCGGATCATGCCGATCAAACGTATCTCAGGGAAATACCGGAAGGAAAGTATGTCTGTATGCTGTATCAAAATGGAATCTTAGAAAAATATGACCCTTCGTTTGAAAAAATAAAAATTTATATGCGCAAAAAGGGATACAAAATCTGTGGAGAAATTTTGCAGATTTATAAAATAGATGTCACACTTTCGGATGATCCCAAAGAGACCGTGATGGAAATTCAAATTCCTGTAAAGTAACAGTCTGATATTTTTCCTAAATTTTACATACTTTACCGTTTCCTGTATTGAAGTTTGTGTAACACAAAGAATTAAGCTAAAACAGAAGTCGATAAGAAAACATCGAAAAGTTGCAGGAGGTATGAAGTGAAAAAGAATAGTTCAATCGATGGATTTCAAAAGGAAGGAAACTGGTACAAGGGAAATCTTCACTGTCACACAACAAATTCAGATGGAAGTCTGACACCGTCAGAGGTGGCAAAGCTGTACAAAGAGCACGGATACAGCTTTCTGGCGATCAGTGATCATGATCTCTATTCGGATTATCGAAACGAGTTGGATCAAGAGGATTTTATCATTCTGCCGGCGCTGGAAGCGTCAGCTGTACTGTATCAAGACGAGAGGAAAAACCGTGCAGAGAGAGTCCGTATTCATCATATTCATGGAATTCTGGGAAATCAAGAAATGCAAGAGAATGCATCCAAAGGTTTATTTTCACATTTAGAAAAGTATCCGGAGAAGGAATTTATCGGAACATGGAATGGAGCAGAAGTAGCACAAAAACTTCAAGACGATTTAAAAGCGCATGGATGTCTCACCATTTATAATCATCCAGTGTGGTCGCGGGTAAAGGAAGAAGAGTTTATCCATACCGAAGGTCTCAATGCGCTTGAGATCTATAATTACGGAAGTGTCAATGAAAGCGCGACAGGGTTTGACTCCCTGCGCTGGGATGTGATGCTGCGTGCCGGAACGAAAATTTTTGCAACGGCGTCGGATGACAATCACAACGATGGAATCATAGAAGACAGTTTTGGAGGATTTATCGTAGTGAAAGCGCAGGAACTGACGCACGAAGCGATCATCAATTCCATTCTGGAGGGATCGTATTATTCCTCAAATGGTCCACAGATTTTTGACTGGGGGATCAAAGAAAATGTCGCATATGTAACTTGCAGTCCGGTCAGACGTGTCAACTTTGTGGCAGGAAATTATATCAATGCCGGGGCAGCAGTGCTTTCTGAATCGGGAGAAAATACACTGACGCAGGCAGAGTTTCCACTGCGGGGAAATGAGTCTTATATTCGGGTGGAATGCGTCGATGCAAATGGAAAAACGGCCTGGTCGAATCCAATCTTTTTAGAAAATTTCATGTAAAAATTTGCAATCATAGAAAACAGAAATGAATCAAAAGTTCTCAGGAGGTATTACAAAATGAAAAAGAAAATGGTCATGATAACAGCAGCAGTTTTAGCACTTTCGAGCGTACTGACAGCTTGTGGAGGTTCCGGTAACAATCAGGCAGCGCAGGTAGATTTAAACAGCATGTCTTTGGATGATATTACAGCAAAAGCAAAGGAAGAAGGCGAGGTCAATTCCGTCGGAATGCCGGATGACTGGGCAGACTGGAAGGATACCTGGAGTGGTATTACAGACGAGTATGGATTAAAGCACACCGATGTGGACCTTTCGTCGGCAGAAGAATTATCCATGTTTGAAGCAGAGAAAAACAATGCGACAAAAGATATCGGGGACGTGGGAGAAACATATGGAACATTGGCAGAGAAGAAGGGATTGACTTTGAAATATAAGACCAGCTACTGGGATGAGATTCCGGACTGGGCAAAAGACGATGATGGAGACTGGGTAGTTGCATATTATGGTACAATGGCAATTATGACAAATAAGAAACTGGTTCCGCAGGCACCCACATCATTTCAAGATATTTTAAATGGAGATTACGTGGTCTCTGTTGGCGATGTAGATAAATCTACAAGAGCACAATATGCAGTTTTAGCGGCAGCCTATGCAATGGGTGGCGATGAGAGTAATATTCAGCCGGGACTGGACTTCTTTAAAAAACTGGCAGAGCAGGGAAGACTCGACAAGGGAGAATTTAATTTTACGCGTATTGAAAAAGGAGAGATAGGAGTTGGAATCATTTGGGATTTTCAAGGGATTGGATACAGAGAGCAAATAAAAGAAAATAATGCGGACAGTGATTTTGAGATCTGCATTCCAAGTGATGGATCAGTTCAGAGCGGCTATACAACAATTATCAATGCATATACCAAGAGACCACATGCGGCTGCTTTGACAAGAGAGTATATTTTAAGTGATGAAGGACAATTGAATCTTGCAAAAGGATATGCAAAAACAATTCGTGATGTAAAATTACCAGAGGAACTGGAAGAAAAGATGATTCCGGATGAACAGTACAAGGATGTAAAAATGGTAAAAGATAAAGATGCATGGGAAAAAACAGCATCCGAACTTCCGACCTTGTGGAATGAAGATGTTGTCGCCTACGCAAAATAAGGAGAAGTATCATGAAGAAACAGCAAAAGAAACTATACTTATTTGCATTACTTCCCTTTCTCATTCTGATCGGATTATTTGAGATCATTCCGATTTTATATATCCTGCTGCAGAGCTTTATGCCGGATACCGGAGAGATCGGAGTGACGCTGGATAATTATATCCGCATCTTTTCAAAAACGCTGTATCGGTCGGCCATCGGAAACAGTCTGATCATTGCCATATTTTCTTCTGTGATTGGACTTCTAGTCGCATTTTTCGGAGCGAAAGCAGCGTATGAAAAAGGTGGAACAGCGAAAAAGTTTTTTATGAGTGTTTTAAATATGGTTTCGAATTTTTCTGGTGTACCGCTTGCATTTGCGTACATCATTATGCTTGGAAATACGGGCGTTCTGACTTTGATCGGACAGAAATACGGCATGGAGTTTCTGGCAAATTTCCCGTTATATTCGGTGGTTGGTCTGATGATCACATATATTTATTTTCAGATTCCATTATCTGTTCTGTTACTTCTTCCGGCATTTGAATCGATCAAAACGGAGTGGAAAGAAGCGGTTAGTCTGCTGGGCGGAACGAGCCATACCTTTTGGTTCAAAGTGGGAATTCCCGTATTGATGCCGAGTATCGTAAGTACATTTTCGACGATGTTTGCCAATGCGATCGCAGCGTATGCAACGGCTTATGCGCTGGTCATGAACAACGTCTCGATCCTTCCGGTGCGGATTTCCGAACAGTTCGTCGGAGATGTGGTTCAGAATCCACAGTTAGGTGGTGCGCTGGCTGTTATTTTGATGCTTTTGATGGTACTTTCGATTTTGATCAATGAGAAGATCGTGCAGGGGAACAGGAGGAAGAGAAAATGAAAAAGAAAAAAAGGACAGGCAGTATGCTTGTATTGTGGATCATCGGAATCTATCTGTTGTTCCCATTGTTTTTAACATTTCTGTATTCGTTGTTTACCGAGTGGATCACGATTCGGCCGAAAGGATTTACCCTGCGGGCCTATCTGGATCTGTTTCAGGACAGCTTTTTCTGGGGAAGTCTGGGGAGGACACTTTTGATCTCTGTGGTTCCGATTTTTATCTGCACGCTGGTTGTATTACTCGCAATGTATGTGGTGATCGTCTATCTGCCGAAACTGGATCAGGTGATGAAAATCATCTGTACGATTCCGTATGCCGTGCAGGGCGTCATTCTACCAATCTGTGTGCTCGGACTTTATTCCAATGCGCCAGAACCGTTTTCGAACCGCGTGTTTATGCTGGTATGTACCTATTGTATCGTTGTTCTGCCATACATTTATCAGGGAATCCATAATAATCTGAGTGCGATTCATGCTTCCCGTCTGCTGGAGGCAGCACAGATGCTGGGTGCCGGAAAATTCTACGCGTTTTGGAGAATTATTTTTCCAAATATCTTAAGCGGTGTTATGGTGTCGGCGATGCTCGCATTGACGATTGTATTTGGCGATTTTGTTATCGTAAACACGCTGGCAGGAAATTATTTCCCTACCGGTCAGATGTATCTGTATGCGGCAAGGAAACAGTCCGGACAAAAGGCGAGTGCCGTGATCGTAATCTTGTTTGTTGTAACTTTGCTGATCTCTCTGGGAGTCTTCGGCTTGCAGAAGAATAAAAAGAAAGGAAAATAGAGAACATGTCGTATATCGAATTTCGAAACATTGATAAATTTTATGGGGAAAATCATGTGTTAAAAGAGGTCAATCTGAATATTGAAAAAGGGCAGTTTGTGACGCTGCTCGGACCGTCCGGATGCGGAAAAAGTACGCTTTTGCGCTGCCTTTCGGGATTAGAGGATATCTCATCGGGGCAGATTCTGATGGATGGAGAGGATATTACCAATTTAGAACCAAAGGATCGGAATATCGGAATGGTATTTCAGCATTACAGCCTGTTTCCAAATATGACAGTGGAAGAAAATATTGCATTTGGATTAAAAATGAAGAAAAGATCCAAAGAGCAGATTACAGAAAAAGTGCGACAAGTCATGGAGATGGTGGAACTGACCGGAAAAGAAAAAGAGTATCCGGATAATCTCTCCGGCGGTCAGCAACAGCGCGTGGCACTTGCAAGAAGTATCGTGCAGGAGCCAAAGGTACTTCTTTTGGATGAACCATTAAGTGCCATAGACGCAAAACTTCGAAAAAACCTACAGAAAAGTATCCGCGAGGTACACGACAAGCTGGGGCTTACATCGATCTTTGTCACACACGATCAGGATGAAGCCATGGTCATGTCTGATACGATTCATCTGTTCCATGCAGGAAAGATCGAACAGTCCAGCAGTCCGATCGAGATGTATACGGCACCGGTGAGCAAATTTGCCGCAACGTTTATCGGAAATTATAATATTCTCACTGAGCAGCAGTTTGAGCATATGACCGGAAAAAAACTAAAAGCGCCGGATGGAATCGCAATCCGTCCAGAGACATTGCAGATTATGGGAGAAGATTCGGTCGAAGAGGATTATATGTTTGAAGGAACAATTGTGGACAATACGCCGAAGGGAAATGTGTTACAATATCATGTGGAGACAAAAGGAATTCCTCTAAAGATCGACGTTCTTTTCAGAAGTAAAAGTCTGTTTGAAAATGGAACAAAGATCAAAATAACAGTTGCAGATCATAATTGTATTCGGCTATAAGAAAAGAGGAAAAGAAAAATGAAATATGGGACAGTCAATTCTCTGCAGTCTCCGCGGTTTTCCGGAGTAAAGACTTTTATGCGGATGCAGAATGTAAGAACAGTAGAAGATATTGATTTTGCAGTGGTTGGAATTCCGTTTGATACCTGTGCCACGTATCGTGCTGGGACGCGGTTTGGTCCGGCTTCAATCCGCGAGATGTCATCTCTGGCGGCAAAACCCTATAATCCGGAACTGGAAGTGGATATTTTTGGAGAGTGTTCCGGTGTGGATTACGGAGATGTGGGTTCCGTTCCAGGCTATATTGAGGAGTCGTTTGCAGTCATTCAAAAAGAAATGCAGGAACTATTTGCAAACGGTGTGATCCCAATCGCCATGGGAGGCGATCACAGTGTTACACTGCCGGAACTGCGGGCATGCAGCGAGGTCTATGGTCCGGTCGCGCTGGTTCACTTTGATGCGCATTACGATACGATCTCGGAGTATTTCGGCAAGCCGTACAGTCACGGGACGCCGTTTTACCATGCGGCAAAAGAGGGATTGGTCGATACATCCTGTTCGATCCAGCTTGGAATCCGCGAAGGATTATACGGGGCAGAAGACGCACAAAACTCGGCAGATCTGGGATATGAGTCAATCAAAGCGACACAGATGCATCACATGACATCGGAAGAAATCATACAAAAAATCTATGAACGAACAAACGGGAAAAAAGTGTTTCTCACCTTTGACATTGATTTTCTCGATCCGGCCTATGCACCGGGAACGGGAACGCCGGTACCGGGAGGATTTTCTACCTGGGAAGCATTGGAGTTGATCCGCGGGTTAAAGGAATTAGATATCATTGGATATGATCTGGTGGAAGTGGCTCCGGCATTTGACAGCGACGGGGTGACATCGATCGCTGCGGCAGGAATGATTCAGGAGTTTATGTCTCAGATTGCATGGAGAAAGAAGCAGGAAAAACTTCTATAACAGAATGGAGAGAAAAATGGATTTAGATTTTTATCAAGATTTATTTGCAGAACGAATTGGTGGAAAAGAATTCGGATTAAAAACAGAGTTATACAAATTTGCGAAAATTAAATTGGCAAAAAAAAACGCAAAAAAGAACTATCCGGATATGGAGCTGATTGATATGGGCGTGGGTGAGCCGGATATGCCGGCAGATCAGAGCATTGTGAATGTTTTAAATCATGAAAGCGGTCTGGCAGAGAATCGGTTTTATGCCGATAACGGTATTATTGAATTTCAGCAGGCAGCCTGTGAATATATGGAAAAAGTATATGGTGTCAGAGGGTTAGATCCTGAAAAAAATATAATACATGGAATTGGATCAAAACCAGTATTATCTATGATACCGGCAATGTTTATTAATCCAGGCGATATTTCTTTAATGACGAAACCGGGGTATGGAGTATTAGGGACATACACAAGATACTACGGGGGTTCGGTTTATGATTTGCCATTAACAGAAGAAAATGATTTTTATCCGGATTTAGAGTCGATTCCAAAAGAAGTGTTGGAAAAGGCAAAAATTCTTTATATTAACTATCCGAACAATCCGACAGGTCAGATACCAACAAAAGACTTTTTTGAAAAAGTTGTACAGTTTGCAAAGAAAAATCATATTGTGATTGTTCATGATGCAGCATATGCAGCAGTGACGTTTGATGGATATAAGCCACTTAGTATTTTTTCGGTGGAAGGTGCCATGGACGTTGCAATCGAGATTCATTCGTTATCGAAGGCATTTAATATGACAGGATGGAGAATGGCATTTGTAGTTGGAAATGAACGAGTGATTAAGGCGTATGGAACGATAAAAGATAATACAGATTCGGGACAATTTCGTGCAATTCAAAAAGCAGGTGCATATGCGATGCGTCATCCTGAATTAACAGAACAAATTTGTGAAAAATACTCTCGCAGATTTGATTTATTAGTAGAGATTTTAAATGAAGTGGGATTCCACGCGAAAAAGCCAAAGGGAACATTTTATTGCTATACAAAGGCACCTAAGAAATCTGGGAATACGGTATTTCATAATGCAGAAGAGGCAGCTACATTCTTAATCGAAAACGCTCTCATTTCAACTGTTCCGTGGGATGATGCAGGGGCGTATTTAAGATTTTCGGTTACTTTTGAAGCAGCGCCGCAAGAGGAAACGGCCATTATGGAAGAAGTAAGAACCCGTTTAAAAAATCTTCATTTAGAATTTTAAAGGGGAAAAAGGTTTGGTTTTGAAAAAAGCAGGTGTAAGGGAGAAGATACGAGTACATGAAATATGGAGGAAAAAGCATGGAAAATGATAAAGAAATTGTAAATGGAAATCCACTTCTTACACAGATGCAGAAGAGAAAAGAAGTGTGCTGGATCAATCCGGATAAAACCTCTTTTGAAGAGAGTATGGTGGATTGTGAACTGGGACTTGCGGATGTGGATGACGCCGAAGCGCGGCTTTTGCGGTTTGCACCGTTAATCGCAAACTATTTTTCCGAGACGAGAGAGCAGAACGGGTTGATCGAATCCCCACTGGTAGAGATTTCGGCGATGAAACAGAAGATCAATGAGAAATATCATGCAGGTCTCGAAGGAACACTTCTATTAAAAGAAGACAGTCATCTTGCAATCGCTGGTTCGGTAAAAGCGAGAGGCGGAATCTATGAGGTTTTGAAGCATACGGAGGATCTGGTACTTGAGAATCATCTTCTAAAACCGGAGGAGAGCTATGAAAGACTCGGAGATCCGGACAAAAAAAGATTTTTTCAGGGTTATACGATTCAGGTAGGATCCACAGGAAATCTCGGGTTAAGTATCGGAATCATCAGTGCCGTACTTGGATATGATGTGATCGTGCATATGTCTGCGGATGCGAAACAGTGGAAAAAAGATCTGCTCAGAAGTTATGGCGTCGATGTACGGGAATATCAGAGCGATTACAGTGAAGCGGTCAAAAACGGAAGGACCCTTTCCGATGGGGACCCGAAAAGTTATTTTGTCGATGATGAAAATTCCAGAACACTTTTTCTGGGCTATGCGGTAGCCGGAAAGCGGTTGAAAAAGCAGTTGGAGGAACTGCAGATCGTGGTAGATGAAGAGCACCCGCTGTTTGTTTATCTTCCATGTGGAGTCGGCGGAGCACCGGGCGGAATCAGTTTTGGATTAAAACAGATGTTTGGGGACAATGTGCATTGCTTTTTCGTAGAGCCGGTGGAAGCGCCTTGTATGCTGCTTGGAATGGCAACCGGTCTGAACAATAAAATCTGTGTACAGGATATCGGGCTGAGCGGAAAAACGCAGGCGGATGGTCTGGCCGTTGGAAGACCTTCGGCATTTGTGGGCGGCATGATGAAACAGATGCTGAGTGGAGAGATGACAGTGGCGGATCAAAGATTATTTGATTACATGAAGGAGTTATATGAGACCGAGCAGGTTTTCTTGGAGCCGAGTGCCTGTGCAGCGTTTCAGATTCCGGTGAATGAAAATGCCAGTGAAGAGATGAAACACTATATCGAAGAACAGCATCTGGAAACGAAGATGAAACACGCAACGCACATCGTTTGGGCAACCGGCGGCAGTCTGGTACCGGAAGAAATCAGAAAAGATTTGTTGGCCACCCGAACCGGTATCGAATCCACCACTCTTTGAAAAGAGGATGCGCGAAAAATATCTCAACCGGAGGGGGTCTTATACGGACGTTTCCGGGATTCGACGGACGCGGCGGATAGGGCTTTCGCAAACAGATGTGGCTAGACAGAAATGAAGTCGAGTTTCGGATGGGTGGGGTGCGATGCATTATTTTTGCAGTTTTCCGAATGTCGTACAGTCTGCACGCAGGTGTATGCAGGCGAAAGACTCAAAAACGGACTCTTTCGCCTGCATACACCTACGCACAGCCAGTCCGCCTCTCGGAAAAACAGCAAAGGCATCGCGCCCCACCCATCCGAAACTCACTAACATTTCTGTCAAAGCCACATCTGTTTGCGAAAGCCCTATCCGCCGCGTCCGTCGAATCCCGGAAACTGTATATTGGAACCGGATGGTTGAGATATTTTTCGCTTAAGAAAAGAGATGGTTACCCGGAAACGTCCGTGTAGGAATCCCCAGGCTAGATTTGTTTTTATAATTGTATTATTTTGTCATATTTGGTATCATTAAAAGAAAACGGATAAGAAGAGTGAGGGAGAAAAAGATGAAGAAAAAAGTGGTAACAGCACTTCTGATGGGACTTATGTCGGTATCTTTGTGTGCATGTGAGGATGCAGCTGGTACAACAGAGCCGAATGCAGAAAACATCCTGGGATTAGAGAGTACACAGGAGACGGAGAATACCGAAGAAGTGGAGAATACAGGCGAAGCAGAGGACGAAGAATCGCAGGGTCTGTTATTTGACATTGCACAAGAGGACACAACAGCGGATGACGAAAGTTCAGAAGAAGAGGATTCGACAGGAAACAGCACGGATGGCGCACAGGATGGTATTCCGGCAGAGGACTGGAATGTGGAAAAAGCAGACGATGATTCCGTTCAGCCCGGACCGCCGGCGGATGATATGGAGAACGCAGAATTTTCTGCACAAGGTGGAGGTAGAACAGCGGCTGGCGGGGATACAAACGCGGACGATGAAAATGTGGCGGATATTGAACAGATGAAAGGAGAATTTTCCGGGTGGGCGGACGATCATACGGTAGAAATAAATGTAAATGGAAGCCCGATGGGATTCTCAGTGGAGGACGAATCGATCAAAGCGTATTTGAGTAGTATAGCGGATGGAACGGTTCTTTCTTTTGAAGTGGAAAAGGATGGGGGGATTCAGGAAATTATAAAAGTGAGATAGCAGAAAGGAAGGCAGATATCAAAAAAAGACTATCATTCTGTGAAAAAATGGTGTATGATTCGAGTAGGAATAATAAGGAGGAAAAGAAATAGTGAAAATATTTCTCGGATTCATTCTACTTTTTTCATTATTTATATTTGGGATCTGTATCCATAAGACGGTAAAAGAAAAACATAAACTGTCTCATGTGGTTCGAAATATTCTACTCTGTGGATTTTGGATTGTTTTTTTTAATCTGATTTCCCTATTTACAGAGTCGGAAGTCGTTTGTATGTTTGCGTATAGTGTTTATTTTTTGGTATCTGACTGGATGCTTTATTTTTTGTTGCGGTTTTCGATAGAATTTATTGGAAGTCAACTTGAGCGATACATAAAGAATTGGCTGCTCGTGGCACTTCTCTGGATCGATACGGGGTCGTTGTTTTTGAATAATGTATATCATCATCTTTTTGTGACGCATCCGGTGATACTGTTTGGTGATGAACTTTATTTTGAGCTTCGTGTGACAAAAGAATTTTATATTCATTATGCGATCGTGCTGATTTTGATCGCACTCTGTTTGATCAGTCTGTTTTATGGAGCCGTTCGTGCACCGAAACTATATCGGAGAAAGTATGCACTGCTAGGGGGAATGGTACTGCTCCTTATAATACTGAATATTTTTACGGTAAAATCAGCGGTGGATGTCTCTGTGATGGGATATGTGGTGGCGGCAGTGTGTATTTATTATTGTACATTTATATATACCCCGCAGAAATTGTTATCACAGACGCTGCTTCAAGTGTCACAGGATGTTTCATTTGCCCTTCTCGTCCTTGATTATGAGGGGAAGGTGATGTATACAAATAAAATGGCACAGCACCTTCTGGACAAAGAAAATCCAGTGACAGATGCGGACGGAACTCTGTTAAAAGACTGGTGCTTTGAACAATACAGCGCCCGTGGCGATGTGTTCGAAGGGGAATATGTCTTTTACTGTCAGGGGAAAAAACGAATTTATCAAGTACAGCAGTTAAAGATTTCCGATGAGAAGAACAGTCTCCAAGGCGGATATTTTATCATACAGGACCGAACGGAGGACATTGAAAAGCGAAAAGAAGAAAAATATTTGGCAACACATGATCCATTGACAGGATTATACAATAAGCAGTTTTTTTATGAAACAGTAAAGAAGCATATTTGCGAGCATCCGGATACCGAATTTTTTATGATCTGTACGGATATCAATGACTTTAAAATGATCAATGATTTCTTTGGTACAGAGATCGGGGATGCACTGTTGATCCAACTGGCAGGGAAAATAAAAAGATATATGGATAAAATCTCTATATATGGCAGGATCGGAAATGACATTTTTGCTGTTTTGATGCCAAAGTCCTTGTACAATGAAGCTGAGTTGGAAAAAACGATGCGGGTAGATCCGTTTGTGTATAATAAACGGGAACTTTCTTTTCCGGTAATGAATTACATTGGAGTGTATGAAATTGTGGATCGGTCGTGTCCGGTTTCTGTCATGTGTGACCGTGCAAGACGTGCGATCAATCTGATCAAAGGGGATTATCGAAAGCGGATTTCTGTTTATGATGCGAGCGTGCGGGAGAATATTTTGCACGAGCAGGAACTGATCAGTGAGCTGCAGACGGCGTTAGAACAGAGGCAGTTTCAAATGTATCTGCAGCCACAGGTGGATACAAGTGGGACGCTGCTTGGAGCGGAGGCACTGATTCGCTGGCGTCATCCGAAGAAAGGAATGATCTTGCCAAATGAATTTATTCCGATTTTTGAAAAAAATGGATTGATCTCCGATTTGGACAGGTATCTTTGGGAGGAAGCCTGTAAGAAGCTGCAACAGTGGAAAAAAGAGGGGAGAACAGACTTATATATTTCTGTAAATATTTCGCCGAAAGATTTCTATTATCTGAACCTCGATCAGATTTTTACAGAACTCGTAGAAACATATGAGATCGCTCCGAAAAATTTGAAACTGGAGATTACAGAAACAGCAGTGATTTTGGATGTAAAACGGCAGATCAAATTGATTGAAAAGTTCCGCCAAAAGGGTTTTACAGTTGAGATGGATGATTTCGGAAGCGGATATTCTTCCTTAAATATGCTCAAGGATATATATGTGGATGTTCTTAAAATTGATATGGTTTTTTTACAAAAATGCAAAGATGAAAAGAGGAGCAGAACCATTCTGCAGATCATGATCACACTTGCAAAAAAGCTTGGTATGCCGGTAGTTGCGGAAGGTGTGGAGAGTATTGAACAGGTGAGATATCTGACGGATATGGGATGTGATATCTTTCAAGGTTATTATTTTTCAGAACCGATGTCGATAGAGGCGTTTGAAAGATTTTATGAGAAACATAAAAAATAGACGACACGATAATATTTGGAAAAAAGAAAGGAGTAAGAGACATGTCAAAAACAAAAGTATTTGCGTTGGGAGAACGGTTAGAGGAGATAGAAAAAGAAGAAGCGCTTGAGAAACAGATCCCTTGTGTGTTTCTTACTTCTTCGAAAGAGGCACAGGAAATTTTGAAAAAAACAGGGATGAACTATGAGGGTGAGTTGAATATCCGGGATATCGGATTTTCCAAGGTGGAAACGCAGCAAGAATGCTTATGGGGATCTTTTTATATTCCAAAACTTGTAGATGTGATGGGAATTAAATATCAGATTCTGTTTTTTATTAATCAGATGCATATCGTGATCGTAGATGATGATGAATTTTCTGAGAGGCTGGTATTTCGCATTCAAAGAAGAAGAATTCATCAGGGTGATACGAAAGAAAAGTTTCTTTATAATTTTATTTCAGAATTTATGAACCGCGATCTGATGACGCTTGCCGGATATGAGAAAAATCTGATTGAAATGGAGCAGGCGATCTTACATGATACAATGTCAGAGTTTCAGGGAAAAATCATTCCGATGCGAAATGAACTCTTGACATTGCAGGAATATTATGACGAGATGACGGATGTGGGACGTGCCCTGGAGGAAAATGAGAACCGGTTTTTTGAAAAGAAACAGCTCAAATATTTTGGTACGATCTCTGACCGGGCGGATCGTCTGATGAATAAGACGGGACAGTTATTAGAATACGCAAAACAGGTGAAAGATGACTATCAGACAAATATGGAAGGAAAACAGAATAAGAATATGCAGTTTTTGACCATTGTATCAACGATCTTTCTTCCATTAACGCTGATCACAAGCTGGTACGGCATGAATTTTCAAAATATGCCGGAGCTGCAGAATGGTTATCCGGGCGTGATCATTTTAAGTATTCTGGTCATCATTATCTGTATTACGATTTTTAAAAGGAAACATTTCTTCTGAAAAATGACATAACACACTTATTTTTTGCTCGAATTATGAAGGAACATGCATTGTTTTTGGAAGTAGGTTTTCCCTGTGCAGAAGAAAAGTGGATAGAAAAGGCAGATTGCTTTCGAAAAAAATTTGAAAAATTGCTCAGTGATGTGGTAATGCTCAGCAATGGAAGAATGCAAAAATGTGATATAAAATTTACAGGGAAAAGAGAAAAAAACGGTTGACAATGTCGGGTATTGTGCTATGATTAATAAAAATAGTATTTTTATCGGACGCGGGCAACCGCTTTTTTTTTAAAAACGACTTAGCACTCATAAAAAAAGAGTGCTAACAATATGGAGGAATGCTTATGATGATCGTACCAGTTTACAATATGGTTTTATTACCTGGAATCACCTTTTATTTTAAAAAAGAATTTTTTGAACAGCATGCCCAGGAAGAACTTCAGCCTGGCGGGCAGGTATTATTTTTAATATTGAAGGCGGAAAAAGATCGGGAAGATATGAAACCGGAGGATTTTTACCCGATTGGATTATCCGGTGTGTTAGAGAAGCCCGATGAGGAAGGAAATATTTGCATTCGAGTGGAATCGCGTGTGAGTGTGGCGGATATTGAGGTGACAAAAGACTTTTTAAATGCGACATCTAGTTTGCGACCTGAAGCCGATGATCTGTCACAGGAGGAAGAAAAGGAGCGATTCACAAAGCTTCGCAATGATGTGCTTGCTTTCGCACAGAATTATCAGTGGGGAATCGTGGCGCGCGGATACATCCTGCATTGGAAAAATACGGGTGAGATGATCTGTGCGTTATCAAATTATCTGAATCTATCAAATGAGGAGAAATATCAGATGCTTGCCACGGATTCGAAGGCAGAGCGTGAGGAACTGATGGAGAAAGCCGTTTATGAGTTTATCGAGATCTCGCATGTGAGCGAAGCGGCAGAAAGCGCGCAGAAGGCGTTGAATGAGCAGGTTTATAAGGAAGAGGCGATCAAAAAGCAGATTGACTTTTTGCAGAAAAAGCTGGATGACCTGCATCCGGAAAATGTTTCGGATGTTCGCAAATTTGAGAAAAAAATTCAGGAATCCGACATGAATGAGACGGCGAAAAAAGAGGCAGAAAAAATATTAAATCGGATGAAACAGGAGGGAAAAGACAGTCATGAATATGGGATGTTCTATGAATATCTGGATTTTGTGACGGCGCTTTCCTGGAAAAAAGAACCAGTGCAGGAGATTGATTTAAATCAGGCTGAGAAGGTGTTAGATGAGGAGCATTATGGTTTAAAGAAAGTGAAGAAACGGATCATCCAGCAGATTGCGGTTATGGCGTTGAATCAGAAACAGGCAGGATCGATTTTATTGTTTGTCGGAGCGCCGGGAACGGGAAAAACCAGTATCGGACAGAGTATCGCAAAAGCGTTGAATCGAAAATATGTACGCGTCAGTCTCGGCGGTGTACGGGATGAGGCAGAAATCCGCGGTCATAGACGGACCTATGTCGGAGCCATGCCAGGACGGATCATGGAGGCGATGAAAAGAAGCGGCGTCAGCAATCCGGTCATGGTTTTAGATGAAGTGGATAAATTGTCCAAGGATTATAGTGGAGATCCGGCAAGTGCGCTTTTAGAGGTACTTGATCCGGAACAGAATAGCAGCTTTACCGATCATTACATGAATGTACCATATGACCTTTCAGACGTACTGTTTGTCTGTACTGCGAACTCTACAGACACCATACCAGAGCCGCTGTTGAATCGTATGGAAGTGATTCAATTTCCGGGTTATACTGAGGTAGAAAAATTCCAGATTGCAAGGCAGCATCTTCTTCCAAAAGCAATGAAGAGTATGGGATTAAAGGCAAAAAATCTAAAAGTGACAGATGAGGCAATTCGAAAAATTATTGTTGGATATACGATGGAATCCGGTGTGCGTGGACTGAAACGGCAGATGAATACGCTGTGTCGGTCTGCGGCTGTAAAACTCGTAAAAGGCGAACAAAAGAGCATCACCGTCAATGAAAAGAGATTGCCGGAGTTTTTAGATGATCATCCGGTGCATCATGATAGCATTTTAGAGGAAAAATGTCCTGGTATTGTGACGGGATTGGCATGGACCGCTGCAGGTGGAGAAATTTTGTTTATCGAGACCATGCGAACAAAAGGAAGCGGAAAAATCCAGATTACGGGACAGCTCGGAGATGTCATGAAAGAATCTGCACAGATTGCGATCAGTCTGGTGAAGAGCATGTATCCGAAGGAAACAGAGGACTGGGAGGAATACGACTTACATATCCATGTTCCGGAAGGTGCGATTCCAAAAGACGGTCCGTCTGCCGGTATCACGCTTACAACAGCGCTTGCATCTTTGATCACGAACAAAGCAGTCAGCCCGGAATATGCCATGACAGGCGAGGTTTCTCTGCGCGGCGGCGTGATGCCGATTGGCGGATTGCCGGAAAAATTGATGGCAGCACAACGTGCCGGTATCAAAAAAGTATTTATTCCGCAGGAAAATGTGGATGATCTGGACGATGTGGCAGAGGAAGTAAAAGAAAAATTGACGATTCTTCCAGTCAAAAAAGTGACAGATGTTCTAAACGAAGTACTGAAATAGAGAGGCTTGCAACTTCTGATTTGTTGAGCAAACCACCACGTTATTGGCTCCACTACTTTTTGATATTTTAACGAAAAAAATCTTAACCGGGGGAGTTCCTATACGGACGTTTCCGGTATTTGGCGGGGGTACACAAGGGGCGG
>JBJENW010000003.1:0-30365 GCA_051880395.1 Lachnospiraceae bacterium
CACCCCGCACCTTGCCTCCTGCCGGATACCGGAAACGTCCGCGTAGGAATCCCCCATAGTTGAAATATTTTTCGTCAAAATGCCCAAAAAGTAGTGGACGCGAAAATGTAGTGGGAGGCCAATAAAGTAGAACTCGCAAAGACTTACGCCCATATAAAGTGTAATGGCAATATATAAACTGTCATATGCCTGGAATAATGGAATATATAGAAAAATGAATAGAATATTTTGGAGGTGCATAGCCGAAATATAGAGTAAATAAATTATAGAAAGGGAGTTTGAAATATGATGAAAGAAAAAAGTTGGAAAAAGAGAATGTCCAAAATACTGTTGCTGGTTATTTTGGTGTGTAGTTTTCCGAAATGTGTGGAGGCAGCACGTTTTACACTGGCATGGCCGTTGTATTTGGGAGTGGATGGTTCGAATGAGCAAGGGGAGTTGACTGTGGAACAGGGAAAAAAAGGTGTTTATATTGGGGATTATGTGTATGAGACGATTCGCTTTCGGAATTTAAGTACATATTCTGATGTTAGCTATCACAGCGAAAAGCCAGCGGTGGCATCTGTGAATAAAAAAACAGGGTTGCTGAATCTGAAACATACGGGAAAGGCAGTGATCACGATTCAATATAAAAAGAAAGTAACCACATGTGAACTGCGTGTAGTGAAAAAAGGCAGTATAAAAACAGCAAAGAAAATTCCTGCATCTTTAAAAGTAAAAGCAGAGGAATTAGAGAAAGTCTATGGAAAAAAAGTGACAGCGACTAACTGCTATGAAGTAAATCAGGCGATTGTAAATCTGGAACAGGTTCTACCGAAAAATAAAAAAGTGATCAATGGAAAGGGATTTGCCTGCAAGAGTGGACATGCGACCAAACAACTGATCTTACCGTCACTGGGACGATTGACAACGATTCAGCAGGGAATGGAGCAATACATCGAACAAAAGAATCCGATCGGTATAAATCCGACCGCTGTTTTTGAAATAAAAAGTGTTTCCGGAAGTAAAAAAAATGTAAGTATTCAGTTAAAAAAACAAGTGACACAGGAACAGATTTTTGCAATTCAACAATCAGTCAGTAACAAGCGTGAGACAGAAAAACAGGAACAGATCAGTTTTGAGATGGAACTGCAGGATCTTTCAAATAAAAAAATATATTTGGCAAATGCTTCGGTAAAGAAGGGAAGTGCGCTTGTGACTGTTTCTTTGACGAAGTCTCTTAAAAAAAATCATACATATCGTCTGCTAGGGAAAGAGACAGAGGAAAAGAAGATGCCATATGGCTGGACAAGAGGGAAAAAAATCTCTATAAAATAGAAAAAAGACTAATAAAATTTCGGAAAGATGACGAAATATAAAAATTACTTTACTTTTTATGGAAAGAGATATAGAATAATACGGTGGAAGGGAGGAAAATATAGGAAAAGCATAGGAAAAGTATAGGAAAAAGATTTTGTGACATTCAAAAAGATTGAGACATGAAAGAGGAAGAAAGAGGTAAGAAGGAGGAAATTATGAAAGAGCGGAAACACACAGGGAAGCGTATTTTTGCGTTTCTTATGGCGTTAGCCCTGATCATGACAAGTTTTACAGTTCCGACAGAAAACGTTTTTGCTGCAAAAACGTCACAAGCTGTAAAAAGTGTCAGCCTGAAAATAGGCAAAACAAATGTAACTAAGAAAACGATTACTTTATTTTATGGGGAAAAAGAGAAACTGTCTGTTGCAGTAAGTCCATCAGCAGCAAAAAAAGCAGTTTCTATAAAATCAAGTAAAAGCAGCATTGTAAGTGTTGATAAAAAAGGCAACTTAACTGCAAAAAAAGCTGGAAAAGCAAAAATTTCAGTGAAAGTAACAGGTAAAAATAAAAAGACCAAAACTACATATGTAAACATAAATGTAAAAAAAGCATTTTCATTAAATAAAGCTAGCTTAAGTTTACAAAAAGGTTATACAACTGCAGTTAAAACAAATGCAGCTGCTTATAACAAAGTGACATGGAAAACATCTGACAAGTCCGTAGCGACTGTAACCAATGGAAAAATTTACGCAGTTGCTCCGGGTACAGCAAAGATCACAGCAACGATCGGTAAAGTAAGTGATACAGTAAAAGTCACTGTATTAGAAACAACAAAACTTGTTGTTGCAAAAACATTGGCTTTAAAAGTCGGTGAGACAAAACAGCTTTTCCCGAAATTGGAGCCGGAAACAGTAAAGAATGAAACATATGAATGGAAATCCTATAGACCGGATATTGCTGTAGTTGATAAGAACGGTAATGTTACAGGAAAAGCGGCTGGTACAGCAAGAATCCGTGTAAATGGAAAAAATTCCGGTGCTTTTGCGAACATCGAAGTGACAGTCACTGCAGACGGAACAGTGGATAATGGAATGAGCATGACTGTAACGAATCAGATTGACAAATACAGCGATGACAAGAGAGCGGTCGTTATGATGGGAGACGAAGCTGAAATCAAGGTTCGTCTTGTAAAAAATGGTGTTGGTATCGCGAAAAAGGATATCACCCTGGCTATGAAAAAGGTATCCGGAAATGCAGACGTTTATAAAGTGGATGATACGACGATAAGAACAGATGAAGACGGATATGCAAAATTCAAAGTCGTAGCGAAAAATGCTGACCAGACCCCAGGTGTTTTAGACGGAAAAAATGTTGGCTACAGATTAACTGCAAAATATGTGGATTCAGATTCCAGAGGCGAACAGGATCCGGTATCTATTTCACTTTGCTTTGCAGACGTAGAATATGATACAGCAGCAGGAGTAAACGATTTATTTGTACAAAATCAGTATGATGAAGATCTGCCGAAGTTAGAGACCAGTGAAAATGCATCTGCTGCAGATAGTGGAATTGCAACTACAAAGTCCATGGGTGGCGATTACAATGTGGAATATGTGACAAGTCAGCAGGTAACATCGAAGAAGAAACCACATGCGATCACAATGCGTGTTGTTCCTCAGTTGGTAATTCCGGAAGCAGCAAGTGAGGAAGTTGGAAATAAGTATTACGAACTGATCAATGAAACATCCGGAAACTATAGTGTTTATAATGACGAAACAAATGAAAGCACAACAAAAGTCATTGAGACAATTCCGGCTGGTTTGTTATATGCAAGAATTTACTTTGATAATATTACAATTTCAAAATATACCAAATTGCAGATTAAATTCTATGATAAGAAGACAAACGAACAGATTGGAAAAACACAGGAAATTAATGCAGATTCTTTCGGTGAAGATTCTAAGATCGTGCAGGTTCCTGTCAAGGATGACCGTGAAGTAAAAGCTGTCATTGCTTTGATTTCTGCCGGACAGGTTGATGAAGGACTCAATGATGGTTATACAGTTGCAAAGGTTGAAGGTGAATGGAAGAGCGAAGGCAGCCAGCAGATGGATCGTATAGACTTAGACGAAGCAGTAACCTGGTCAACAGATGATGGCTTTGGAAGAAGTACAGCGATAAATCTGTCATACGAGCAGGCACAGGAATATTTACCGGCAGGTTCTAAATTCTTGTCTGTGAATAATTCTTATAGCTGTCGTGTACCGGCGTTCCCATCTGTCGGAAATGCAGTTATTGATGTAAAAGATGCGAACGGCAAGAACGTTGCAACATTCATGTATCCGTCAGAAAATGAGAAATTGCAGGATGTTTACCAGAACAGTAATGCGATCAAAGCTTCTTCAACTACACTTAAGGCAGTGAATTCCAGTGCAGAAGAAATAGAAAACAAAGTTGGAGAGATCATTACCAATACAGGAAGTACGATCACGGTAGATTCTACAAAAGCAGGATATACACCATTAAAGGCAACGGTTGACCTGAATAAAGCGTTAGGAGTAAAACTGAATGCATTTAACCTTTATACAAGTATTCAGTGGTCTCCGGTTACAAACGACGATGAAAAACCGGAAGCAGAAGATTTCTATGCAGTCAAAGGACAGCAGGTAGAAGTTGTTGCTCAGTTATATGATTCAAATGACAACAAAGTGGCACAGGAAGGAAAACAGGTTACCTTCTATCAGGGAGAAAAGCTGTTAAAATCTTTTGGATTTGATGGAAAGAATCCATCTACAGATAAAAATGGTCAGTGCAAGATTACTTTGAGAAATCCGAGCCAGACCGAATTGTTCTTAGAAGAATTAAATGCAAAAGCAGAATCATTTAAAGTAAGATTAAGCATTGGTAACCAGGAAGAAGTAGCACTTGCAAATATCCATTGGGTAGATCTTGGATTGTATTACTGCAACGATGTACTGGATGATATCGAAAAGAGTTCAAAACAGGGAGAATACCTTGTGACAGATCATACGATTCATTCCGGTGTTGTAGAAACCAGAGTCTTCAGTGGAAACAAAGTATTAGGAAAATATAAATACAACAATGTACAGGAACCTGGAACAGCAACTGCAACAGGAGCAAAGATCAATCTCTCCAGAAGTGTTGGAAGTCAGTGGATCTTTGGTATGCCGGTTGTCGGATGTCTGAATGACGGAACCGAAGATATCGTGAAGAAAGTCAGCGGTGTGACGGTTCACTATTCAAAATCAGGTGTTGGTGACAGACAGGTAGGCGAAGTTGATACAGAATCAGGAATTTACACCATGACATCTAGTGTGAAAGGTGACAGTGTACTAACTGGAAAAGTAGATGCACAGTCAATCAGCCAGGGTACACCGGTTTACTTTACAATTTATGATGCAAAAGACAAGAGAGATTATACATATCCGAATGTTGGTACCGGCACAGCTGGTATAAGCGCATCGATCAGTTTGGCTGTAAACTGGGATCCAAGTGGTATGGTATTGAAAGCAATTTCTCCGCTGGGTGATCAGTTAGATGTGACAACAGCAACAAAAGTATACTTCAGCTTGAAGGATAGTTTTGGAAACGCACTTGCTACACAGACCGTATCTTACAAGATTACTTCTACAGAATTACCGGCTCTTGCAAAAGAAGGAACAGTAACGACAGATTCCAAGGGTCTTGCATCCATTAGTCTGGCAGCACCGCAGCAGGCAGGAACGATCATGATCACCTGCAGTTGTGACGGAGACAATGCAACAGATACGAAGACGATCAACTATGTATCTAGTGGTATGACAACACCGTTTAGTGCAGTCAGCGCAACACTTGCAAAAGAAACAGAACCATATACAATTACAGTAAACTTCTCATCCGCACTCCGCAGCACATCTGTGAAGAAAGAGATGTTCAAGATTTACAAGAAAGGCTCTGCTACAAAGGATGATTATAGAATCCAGTCTGCAAGCGTTGTTCCGGGTCATGAAGATCAGGTAGTTCTTGTGTTAGACGGAACAGGTCTGAAGGATGTAAATGTAAGTGATGTATTACTTGACATTCAGCCGTTCACAGATGAAGATGGTATTGAATATCAGATCGTTGATACAAACTACAGAACATTGTCAAATGGAAAAGGCTTAACGATCAAATAAGTTTTGCTTTGACTTAGGACAAAAGCAGAATTTGGAAAGGTTTCGGGACTTCGAAAGAAGTTCCGGAGCTTTTCTTTTTATAGAAAAAGAAAAGCAGGTGAGGTATGGAATTAAAGTATGTTTTATATGACGGTAAAAGTTTAAGACAGAATGCACAGGAGTATGAATACTGGCTTCAGGTAAAAAAAGATCTGCAGCTACACCAGACAGTCTGTATTGACATGGCAGATCCTTTTCGGGCAGAAGATTTTTTGGGATGGAGTCAGGCGTTGGTATTGGCATCGGATGACTCCCAGGTTCGGATGGCTCAAACATACGATGCGGCGGTCTTGGGGCTACAGTTAGAAAAAGCAGAAGCAAAGATAACAGAATTTGTACCGTATATTCTGGAAGGACTAGAGGAAGTAGGACATGAATTTTTTTATCATACTTATTTGCGGGCACATCACCAACCGTGGACGATCGTAGAAACAAAACGCTGTGTGGTACGGGAAATGACACTGGCAGATGTAGATGCGTTGTATGAATTATATGCATTACCGGGAATGACTCAATTTGTGGAACCGCTGTATGAACGGTCAGAAGAAGAAACTTATATGGCAGCGTATATTGCAAATGTATATGGGTATTATGGATATGGGCTCTGGCTGGTTTTTGAAAAGGAAAGCGACAGATTGATCGGCCGTGCAGGATTTGAGGAACAGACACATGGGGATGAAAGTCATACAGAGCTTGGCTATATGATCGCAACGGACTGCCAAAGGAAAGGATTTGCAAAAGAGGTGTGTAAAGCATTGCTTAAGTATGCCAAAGAAAACGGGTTGTTTCAGGAAGTTTATTGCCGGATTTCAAAGGAAAATGTATCGTCACTTGCATTGGCAAAAAGTCTGGGATTTCAGGCAACCGGCTGTTACAGCGGGCAGGATGAAGAAATGATGGATTTTTGTTTGAAATTCTGAACAATGAACAGAAAGCAGAAGCAATACTTTTTGCTAAAATGCATGAAAGAAAAGGATTACGGGAAATTAAGTTGCTTTTTGAAAAAAAATTCATTATAATTGAAAGATAGTAAGGTTTTTTTGTCAAAAATAAATGGCGACAGGGAATCTATTGAAAACGCAGAAAAGAAGAATAGAAGTTGGTGATGAAATGGGAGAAATTTCAGAAGCAAACCTGGAAGAATTAGAAAACAAAGTGATAGAAACGGATGACAGCATCCGCCACATGAAAGAGTTTGTCAGCCCGGAGAGCCTGTATAAGGAGTTGATCGATACGATTCGGAAATATCATCCGTCTGGAGATATTTCTATGATCGAGAAAGCGTATCAGGTGGCATATAATGCACATAAAGGGCAGGCACGTAAATCGGGTGAAGCATACATTATCCATCCGCTTTGCGTGGCGATTATTTTGGCTGAATTAGAATTGGACAAGGAGACCATTGTAGCAGGGCTTTTACATGATGTTGTAGAGGATACCGTTATGACTGCTGAGCAGATCACAGAAGAGTTCAGCGAAGAGGTGTCTCTTTTAGTAGATGGTGTGACGAAACTGGGACAGTTGTCTTATGATGCGGATAAGATTGAAGTGCAGGCAGAAAATTTGAGAAAAATGTTTCTTGCCATGGCAAAAGATATCCGTGTGATTTTGATCAAACTGGCAGATCGTCTGCATAATATGCGTACATTGAAATACATGAAACCGGAGAAACAGAAAGAAAAAGCGCGCGAGACGATGGATATTTATGCGCCCATCGCGCAGCGTCTAGGTATTTCAAAGATTAAAATAGAGCTGGATGATTTGTCTTTGAAATATCTAGAACCAGAAGCATATTATGATCTGGTGAAAAAAGTAGCATTGCGCAAAAGCGAACGGGATGACTATGTACAGCAATTGGTGGAAGAAGTGCGTGAAAGTATGAAAGAGGCAGGAATTAAATCCGAGGTATCCGGCAGAGCCAAGCATTTTTTCAGCATTTATAAAAAAATGGTCAACCAGAATAAGACGATCGATCAGATATATGATCTTTTTGCAATTCGGATCATTGTGGATTCAGTGAAAGACTGCTATGCGGCATTGGGCGTTATTCATGAAAAATATAAACCGATTCCGGGGCGTTTTAAGGATTATATTGCGATGCCGAAACCTAATATGTATCAATCGCTGCATACAACATTGATCGGACCGACCGGACAGCCGTTTGAAATACAGATTCGAACGACAGCCATGCATCGAACAGCTGAGTACGGTATTGCGGCACATTGGAAATATAAGGAAGCGGCGAACGGTGGAAATGTCGAGCTTCAAGAAGAAGAAAAACTAAGCTGGCTTCGTCAGATTTTGGAATGGCAGAGAGATATGTCTGATAATAAAGAGTTCATGAGTCTCTTAAAAAGTGATCTGGATTTGTTCTCAGATACAGTTTTTTGTTTTACACCGACAGGAGATGTCAAAAACCTGCCAAATGGCTCGACTCCGATCGATTTTGCTTATGCGATCCATTCAGCAGTGGGAAACAAAATGATCGGTGCGAAAGTGAATGGAAAACTGGTTAATATCGATTACGTCATTCAAAACGGTGACCGGGTAGAGATTCTCACATCACAGAATTCCAAAGGACCGAGCCGTGACTGGTTAAATATTGTAAAAAGTACACAGGCAAAAAATAAGATCAATCAATGGTTCCGCAGCCAGTTTAAGGAAGAAAATATCATCAAAGGAAAAGAGCTGATCCAACAGTACTGCAAATTAAAAAATATCGACTGGCCGGAGATTAATAAACCGGAATATCAGGAAAAAGTGTTGCGTAAATATGGATTCCGTGAGTGGAATGTAGCGTTAGCTGCAGTTGGCCATGGAGGTCTCAAAGAGAGTCAGATCGTCAATAAAATGCTCGATGAGTATCGCAAAAAGCATCCGATCGTCATGACAGACAAACAGGTATTGGAGAATGCGAATAGCGATGCGGCGGTGAAAAAGACGCCGTCAAAATCAAAGAGTGGGATTATCGTCAAAGGTTTATATGATGTATCGGTTCATTTTTCGAAATGCTGCAGCCCGGTACCAGGAGATGAGATTATCGGATTTGTGACAAGGGGACGCGGTGTGTCGATTCATCGAACGGATTGTATCAATATCATTAATTTATCGGAAATGGACCGCGTACGTCTCATCGATGCTGAATGGCAGCCGGATGCGATCGAAGCGGCAGAAGGGCATGGACCATATCTGGCAGAAGTTAAAATCTATGGAAATAACCGTACCGGACTATTGGTTGATATTACCCGTATTTTTACAGAAAAAGAAGTCGATATCAAATCGGTCAATTCTCGTACCAGCAAGCAGGGAATTGCAACGATCGAGATCAGTTTTGGAATTAAAAGTAAAAAGGAACTACGCAGTCTGATGGATAAGATCAAACAGGTAGAAAGTGTTATAGATATCGAGCGTACAACAGGCTAAATTGTAAAGTACGGAAAGGAGTAACATGAATTTTAGAGTAGAACAAAATATGGTGGGCGAGATAGCGACGAACTGCTATTTTCTCGTAAACACAGATACAATGGAAACAATCATTATTGATCCGGGAGCACAGGCAGATTTTCTTTCGCGTAAAATAGAAGAGCACGGATTGAAGCCGGTCGTGATTCTTTTGACACACGGACATTTTGATCATGTGATGGGTGCGGAAGCATTACAGAAAAAATATCAGATCAAATTATACGTACACGAGGATGACTTAGAGACTTTGCAGGATCCGAGAAAAAACGTATCTCCAATGCTTGGAAAGCCGCTTGCGTTTCATGCAGACGGAACGTTTCGTGAGGGAGATGTGTTAGAATATGCTGGATTTTGTTTGGAAGTCTTGCATACACCGGGGCATACACCGGGGGGAGCCTGCTTTTATGCGAAAGAGCAGCAGATTTTATTTACCGGAGACAGCCTGTTTCAGGAGTCCATCGGACGGACCGATTTTCCGGGCGGCAGCGCATCGAGCCTGATTCGCTCTGTTCAGGAAAAAGTGCTGACACTTCCGGGACAGACCGTGGTATACACCGGACACGGTGCAAATACTACCGTAGGTGCAGAGAAAGCCTACAATCCGTATTTTTAGTGAGGAACCTATGATAACAGTAAAATTAAATCAGGCAAATTTTGAATATGATATACATTCGCTTATCAAGGCATTTTATCCAAAACAGGATGTGAGCGTATCAGCAGAAGAAAAACGGCATAAAGAGCAAATTTTATTTCATGTGGAGGGAACGATTCAGGAGCAGGAAATACGATTTGCTTTTTATGACGCAGAGTTATCCGCATATTCGAGCGAAACAGGAATTCCGAAAACAGTCGAGGTGAAATGGGAAGAAGAGCCATCAAAGGAAGAAGCTGCGAAAAGAAAAAGTAAAAAACCACTGGAACGTACACAGGAAATGTTTTTGACGGATACAGCGGCAGTAGTTGTAGAGGGCGCGGATCGCAAAGAGACAAAGAACCGCCTGAAACGGCTTCTGTATCAAATGTTATCGAGACGCACCGGACAAATGCTTCCATGGGGGACTCTGACAGGAATTCGTCCGACGAAAATTCCGATGAAATTATTCGCAGAAGGAAAATCTGAAGAAGAGGTTCGGACGTATATGCAGCAAACATACCTTGCCAGTGAGGAAAAGATACAGCTATCCATGGATATTGCAAAACGCGAGGCAGCGTTGTTATCGAAATTAGATTATGAAAACGGATACAGCTTATACATTGGCATTCCATTTTGCCCGAGTACGTGTCTCTATTGTTCGTTTACTTCCTATCCGCTCGGAAAATGGAAGGAGCAGGTAGATGCGTATCTGGATGTTTTGGAAAAAGAAATTTTGTTTACCGCAGAACAATTCCGTGACAAACATTTAAATACAATTTATATTGGAGGCGGTACACCGACGACTTTATCACCGAAGCAGCTGGACCGTCTGATTACGATGGTAAAACAAAACTTTGATCTGTCGCATGTATTAGAATTTACGGTAGAAGCGGGACGACCGGATAGTATCACGAGAGAAAAATTAGAAGTATTGCGTGCGCATGAAGTCAGTCGGATTTCGATCAATCCCCAGACCATGAAACAGGCGACTCTGGATTTGATCGGGCGGCATCATACGGTGCAGCAGACGATCGACAGCTTTTTGATGGCGAGGGGACTTGGATTTTCCAATATCAATATGGATCTGATCATGGGACTGCCGCAGGAGAACGTATCGGATGTGCGTCATACACTAGAGGAGCTCAAAAAGCTCGATCCGGATAATGTTACCGTACATTCACTGGCGATCAAGCGTGCGGCGAGATTACATGTGCAGTGGGCCGATTATAAAAATTTTAAAATGGTAAATACCCAGGAGCATATAGACTTAACAGCAAAATATATGCAGGAAATGGAGCTTGATCCGTATTATCTGTATCGTCAGAAAAATATGGCGGGCAATTACGAGAATGTTGGATATGCAAAACCGGGAAAAGCCGGTATCTATAACATCTTGATTATGGAAGAAAAACAGACTATAATGGCACTTGGTGCAGGTGCGACCACGAAGTTTGTGTTAGACCATGCCACCCGCATGGAGCGTGTGGAAAATGTCAAAGATGTGGGCACTTATCTGGAGCGCGTGGATGAGATGATCGCGCGGAAAAAGCAGAAAATGGAGGAAATCGCATGGCGTTAAAGAAGAAACCAGTCACAGGAATGAAAGATATTTTACCAGACGAGATGCTGGTGCGTGACTATGTACAAAATGTAATCAAAGAAACCTATCGGAGTTTTGGATTTACTCCGATTGAAACTCCTTGTATGGAGCATATCGAAAATTTAAGCAGTAATCAGGGCGGTGAAAATGAAAAACTGATTTTTAAAGTTCTGAAACGTGGAGAAAAATTAAATTTAGAGACAGCCGAGAAAGAAGCAGATTTGGTGGATGCCGGAATGCGGTATGATCTGACACTTCCGTTGTCCCGTTTTTATGCAAATCATGCAAATGATCTTCCGGCTCCGTTTAAAGCATTGCAGATGGGCAGTGTCTGGCGTGCGGATCGTCCGCAGAGAGGTCGTTATCGTCAGTTCATGCAGTGTGATATCGATATCTTAGGGGAGCCGACGAATCTGGCAGAAATCGAGTTGATCCTGGCAACGACAACAACGTTGGGGAAATTGGGATTCAAAGGGTTTGAAATCCGTATCAATGAGCGTCGGATCCTAAAGGCGATGGCTGCTTACAGCGGATTTGAAGAAAAAGACTATGATACTGTGTTCATTATCTTAGATAAAATGGATAAGATCGGACTTTCCGGTGTGAAAGAAGAGTTGATAAAAGAAGGATTTGCACAGGAAAGTGTGGAAAAATATCTGGCACTGTTTGAAGGTGTGGAAAACGCAGAGAACGGAATTGCGTATCTGGCAGAGACACTGGCGGGATTTTTAGAAGAGGATGTGCGCAAAAACCTGCAGGAGATCGTGGATACGGTAGAAGAGACCAAAGAAGCAGACTTTAAAATGGTCTTTGATCCGACATTGGTTCGCGGAATGAGTTATTACACAGGAACCATTTTTGAAATCGCAATGCCACAGTTTGGTGGAAGCTGCGGTGGTGGCGGCCGTTACGATAAGATGGTCGGAAATTTCACCGGAAAAGATGTACCGGCATGTGGATTTTCTATTGGATTTGAGCGTATCATTCTGCTTCTGATGGAAAACAACTTCCAGATTCCAGAGCAGCCAAAAAAGACTGCTTACCTGATCGAGAAAAATTATCCGGCAGAGAAACTGAGTCAGGTGATGAAAAAAGCGCAACAGGAGCGCAAGAATGGCAAACAGATTCTTGTGACCCGCATGAACAAAAACAAAAAATTCCAAAAAGAAAAACTCACTGCAGAAGGATACGAAGAATTTGAAGAATTTTTCAATCGCGATGAGCAGTAAAAAATAAAAAAGTAAGAAAGAAACAACCAGGAGGAGAATGTTATGGCAGAATCAATGGTGGGTTTGAAACGAACACACAGATGTACGGAAGTGTCCAATGCACTGATCGGTAACCAGGTCGTAGTGATGGGATGGGTACAGAAACGTAGAAATTTAGGAAGTTTGATTTTCGTGGATTTACGGGATCGTTCCGGTATCCTGCAGATCGTTTTTGATGAAAACAGTGTAGGAAAAGAAGGATTTGAAAAGGCAAATACATTGCGTAGTGAATTTGTTGTTGCGGTTACCGGTACGGTTCAGAAACGAAGCGCAGCAGTGAATGAAGCGTTAAAAACAGGTGATATCGAGGTGATCGCAACGGATCTGCGTATTTTATCGGAATCACAGACACCACCATTTCAGATTGAGGAAAACAGCCAGACAAAGGATGAGATTCGTCTGAAATATCGCTATTTGGATCTGCGTCGCCCGGATTTGCAGAGAAATCTCATGATGCGAAGCAAGGTTACCTATCTGATGCGTGAATTTATGGCAAAAGAAGGATTTTTGGAGATTGAAACCCCGACTTTGTGTAAATCGACACCGGAAGGCGCACGTGACTACTTAGTTCCGAGTCGTGTGCATCCAGGTTCTTTTTATGCCCTGCCGCAGTCGCCACAGCTGTTTAAACAGCTTTTGATGGTTGCAGGATATGATCGTTACTTCCAGATCGCAAGATGCTATCGTGACGAGGATTTGCGTGCAGACCGTCAGCCGGAGTTTACACAAGCGGATATGGAGCTTTCCTTTGTAGATGTGGATGATGTGATCGAATTAAATGAGCGCTTGATAAAATATGTCTTTAAAGAAGCAATCGGTGTGGATGTACCGACTCCGATTCAAAGAATGCCATGGCAGGAGGCAATGGACCGCTTTGGTTCCGATAAACCGGATACGCGTTTTGGCATGGAGCTGACCGACGTATCGGAAGTGGTAAAAGACTGCGGATTTGGTGTGTTTACAGGTGCATTGGAAAATGGTGGATCGGTTCGTGGTATCAATGTCAAAGGACAGGGAAAGATGCCGCGTAAAAAGATTGATAAACTGGTAGAATTTGCAAAAGGATACGGTGCAAAAGGTTTGGCATATCTGTCTGTACAGGAAGATGGCAGCTATAAATCTTCTTTTGCAAAATTTATGACAGAAGAAGAGTTAAAGAATCTCGTGGATGCCATGCAGGGAGAACCGGGAGATCTGTTACTGTTTGCGGCAGATAAAAATAAGATTGTATGGAACGTTCTTGGTGCATTGCGTTTGGAGCTGGCAAAAGAATTAGAACTGTTAGATCCGAATCAGTACAATTTCCTGTGGGTAACGGAATTCCCGCTGTTAGAGTGGTCGGATGAAGAAAACCGCTATATGGCAATGCATCATCCGTTTACGATGCCAATGGAAGAAGACTGGGATAAGATCGATACCGACCCGGGTGCTGTTCGTGCAAAAGCATATGATATCGTATTAAACGGTACCGAGCTTGGAGGAGGTTCCGTTCGTATCCATCAGGATGATATCCAGGAAAAAATGTTTGAAGTGCTTGGATTTACGAAAGAGCGTGCCCATGAGCAGTTTGGATTCTTGTTAGATGCGTTCCAGTATGGCGTACCGCCACACGCAGGACTGGCATACGGATTAGATCGTCTTGTTATGCATATGGTACATGCAGAATCGATTCGTGATGTCATCGCATTCCCGAAAGTAAAAGATGCATCCTGCCTGATGAGCAAAGCACCGGATACGGTAGATCCGAAGCAGTTAGAAGAACTGGGAATCGGTGTGGTAGAGCAGAGTGAATCAAACGAAGAAGCGTAAAAATAAAAGAAAATAAAAGAAAGACCGAAAGAACAAAACACATGGATTCTTTCGGTCTTTTTCTATAGTTTGGATAAATCTTAAAGTTTGATGATGTTACAGCCCCAGGTCAATCCGGCTCCGAAACCAGCCAGTAAAACGGTCTGTCCTTCTTTGACGGTTCCGTTTTTCCGACATTCATCGAGCAGAAGTGGAAGGCTGCCGGCGGAAGTATTTCCGTTTTCATGTAAGTTCACCGGGCATTTGGCAAAGTCGATGCCGAGTTTTTTCGCAATGGCCTGATTGATGCGCACATTTGCCTGATGCAGTAAAAAGACATCGATATCGTCAAGTGTCAGATTCGCTTTTTCCAAGGTTTCTTTGATGAGTAGTGGAACTTTCTTTACGGCAAAACGAAAGACCTCTTGTCCGTTCATTGTGACATAACCAGGTGTCAGGTCACCGGCAATATATGGATTGTTATTTGAGCGGTTTTTGCAGGCCAATACGTCACCACGGCTGCCGTCTGCATGCTGGGCGCAGGCAAGTATGCCGGTGTTCTCCTCCGTAGCCGCTAAAACAGCTGCACCGCCTCCGTCACCGAATAATACACAGGTGGAACGGTCGGACCAGTCTACAATCTTTGAAAGCGTTTCTACACCGATCACAAGTGCTCGTTTGATGGCACCGCTCTTTATGTAGCTGTCTGCAACAGAAAGTGCAAACACAAAACCTGAGCATGCAGCACTTAGATCAAACGCGAATGCATTGACGGCACCGATGGCACCCTGTACCTGGCAGGCGGTGCTTGGAAGAAGCTGATCCGAAGAAACCGTTGCGACAATGATCAAATCCAGAGCTTCGGCAGTGAGACCGGCATCGGCAAGAGCGCGCTCGGCGGAAGAAATTGCCATATCCGCAGTAGATTCCTCGATTGCAATATGCCGTTTCTGAATACCGGTACGACTTTGAATCCATTCATCGTTTGTATCGACAAACGTGGCTAGCTCATCATTTGTCATCACTTTTGGTGGAAGGTAACTTCCGGTTCCTATAATTTTTGTATTCATGATTGTTTATCCTTCTCTATCTGAAAATTAGTTTGACATTCAAAGTATAAGAAAAAAAAAGTGCATTGTCAAGCCGATTCACCAAAAAGTTCCGTGTGCATAGAATAAAAGGAGAAAATCAGGTGAGGCTGAGGTATGAAACTAGTGTTGGATGCCGGACATGGCGGCTTTGATAATGGTGCGATGTTTGAAAATCGGAAAGAAAAAGATGATGCTCTGCGGTTGACGTTAGCGGTAGGAGAGCGTTTAAAAGAAGATGGGTATGATGTGTATTATACCCGCACATCGGATGTATATCAGTCGCCGTTTGAAAAGGCACAATTGGCCAACGAGCAGAAGGGAGATTACTTCATTTCGTTTCACAGAAATGACAGCTTAGAGCCGAATCAGTATCATGGAGTGCAGTCCTTAATCTTTTCCGATGAAAGCAAAGCAAAAAATCTGGCAGAAAATATCAATGATCAGTTGGAAAAAGTAGGATTTACTGATATTGGCGTAGAAGAACGGCCTGGATTAGTGGTACTGCGTCATACAAAAATGCCGGCGGTCCTTTTGGAGGCAGGCTTTTTAAATTCCGATGTGGATAATCAGATTTTTGACGAAAAATTTCAGGCGGTAGTAGATGCGATCGTGCGAGGAATAGAAGAAACATTGCCACTTGCGCGAACATCAAAGGAACCTGCACAGGCCATAGAGGCAGAAGAAAGGAAAAACGAAAGCCCGGTCGGTGAAGAACCGAAAGAAGCAGAAGAAAAAATAGAGCAGACTGTGATTGCAAGAGAAATGGAAAAATTCCCGAAATATGCGGTTCAAACGGGATTGTTCCGATATCTCAATAATGCGCTGTATCTTATGGCACAGCTGCGTCGGGACGGGTTCTCGCCGGAGTTAGACCGTGTGCCGAAGTACTACCGTGTATTTGTGCGAAGTGAGGGAGGAATTGAGGAGGCCAGAAAATTGCAGAATGCACTTCGAAGAAAACAGTATGATACATTGATCATTGAAAAAAAAGATTAAAAACAAAAACACACCTGATTTGGAGCTGTCTGCTCGAAAACAGGTGTGTTTTACATTATGCAAATGGATCAATTGTATGTTTTTGTAAACTGCCTTTTAAAATAAAGTCGCGTTCTGGTGTGCCAGGATGTCGAATGCGGTAAATGAGCTGCTGCACAGCAAGGTCGATGGTCTGCTCCAGCGGCTGTGCAACCACGTCTAATGATTGAATCATAGGCGCATTGTAGTCTTTTGTAGCAAAACCGGCAAGCATCATCGGACGATCGGTGCTGCGGTTAAACATGAGCAGAAAATCCATAAAGTTTTTGGTCAGGGACTGCGAACCGGTAAATACAGCGGTACAGCCTTTTTGATGCAAGTCTTCTGCAATGGACGGAATGCGTGAATTATCGCCGTTTGTGTAATAAATCATTGCCTCCGGGTCTGTGTCATATTCAAATCCAAGGGCATCACAGTAAGAGCGGACAATTTCCCGGCTGGTAGAAAAATAGGGCCAGGTACAAATACATCCGATCTTGGAATGTCCTTCTGCTTTTAGAGAAAATATCTCTTGATAAACAGCGGAATAATCATTTTCAATAATACTTGTATTCTGACATCCGCTTGGTTTTCTGTTTAAGAAAATCGTTGGAACGGAGTCTGGGACAACATCCGAAAGCACCCCGTATTCGGCAGCATCTGAAATGATCAGAATACCGTCAGCTGTTTTTTCGTAATAGGAAAGCAGATTGCGCTCTATGTTCACGTCGTGTCCGGACAGAGCGACAAAAAGCGTGTACCCTAATTCAGCAAATTTTTTGCTTAAAGATTCAATCAAAGTAACACAATAATGACTCTTTGCGTCTGGTAAGATGAGTCCGATTGTGTTCCCTGGCTTTTGAAAAGACATCTTATAACACCACCTTTACATCTCTTTACATCATGGAATTATTATAGCATATTTTACAAAAAATTTAAAGAATTTTGTCTTGTAATATGAAAAACATATAAAAATAAAAATGTGGGTTTACAAATCCATTGTTTTTATGCTATAACTATTTTTGTCGAAACAATATTTTACATTTTTTATATCGAATCAATTCGTCTTGGAAAATAGTCTATTTGCTAATTTTTTTTAATTTCTTAAAAAATTTCCAATTATTTTAGAAATGAAGAGTGTTTCAAAAAATTTTAGAAAGAGAAAGGAAAAGTAAAAAATGAAAGTAGCATTTGTAGGTACAGAAGCGGAGAATGCTCAAATAGCAATGCAGTCTGTTCAGACCATGTGTGCGTTGCTGCAGAACAGACGACAAAAGGGATGGCTTTGTGAGCGATTACAATTTATTAATTGCCAGACTGGGAGCAAGAAGGAAGAATGCGAGAGAATACAAAATGCGGATATTCTTGTGAAAAGTTTTGATCAGTCCAAACAAGTGATGGAACATCACTTCGAGATGATTCCGAAGTATCATGAAAAAACATTTTATCTGGTGCATAATTATTTAGAGCAGAGCAGATGGAATCGTACAGCGATTCAAAGAACCTGTCGGATACCGGAAGACAGACTTGGAATTTTACCGTATAATCAATATCTTTTAGGTGCACATCAAAGACAGAACATTCCCACTTATATTCATAAAAACTGGATTCAGCCAAAGCAGCAGGAAGCGCCTTTTTTTCATGAACTGGCATGGATCTCAGAAAAGATCATGCAACAGGCGGAACAGAAAAAACGCATGAATTTTTTCCGTTAAAAAAAGCCTGTGTGCAAATAGACACACAGGGCTAAAAACAAATCAATCAGAATCATCTTCGTCAGCAAGTATGCGGCTTGCCACATTCATATAAACCGTTTCAATTCGGTTTTTGGAAACCTTTTCTGCGCGAAGCAGTACATGATCCGGTGTCAGAACCTGTTCACCTTTGAATGGCAGATGATCGAGAAGTTCAATAAAGTAGCCGCCGATCGAATCGTAATCCTCGGAGACAAAATCAAGATCTAATTGTTCGCAGAGATCTTCTAAGTTCATACTTCCGGCAACCAGATATTCGGTATTAGAAATCTGTTGAATATCTTCCGTTTCGTCTTCGTCATAGTCATCGCGGATTTCTCCGACAATCTCTTCCACCATATCCTCTAGTGTGATCAATCCGGCTGTGGAGCCATATTCATCTAAGACGATCGCAAGGTTAAACGGAGACTGTTTCATCTCGACAAAAAGTTCAGAGATATTTTTATGTTCATACGTATAAAACGGTTCGCGCATCGCATCTTTGACAGAAAATTGCGTGGTATTCTGAAACAATAATAGATCTTTAATATTTAAGATACCAATTACATTGTCTGTCGTGTCTTTATAGACCGGAATTCGCGTAAACCTGTTTTCCCGGAAGGTATCGATCAGTTCATCATAGGTACTGTCGATCGAAACGGCCATCATATCGATCCGCGGAACCATGATCTCTTTTACCTGCGCGTCACCAAAGTCAAATACATTATTGATCATCTGGCGCTCTTCTTTTTCGATGATGCCGTTTTCATGGCTGACATCGACGATGGTTCTCAATTCCTCTTCGGTCAGCGTTGTTTGGGCTTCCTCGGTTTTGATTCCGAGTAGTCGAAGAAAGGCATGAGAAAGTGCATTTGTGATGATGATCAACGGTGTGAGAAGTTTCATCAGCCAGTAAATAACGCCGGAGTAAGCAAGCGCTAAGCTGTCCGCATTCAAGCTGGCAAGTGTTTTTGGAGAGATCTCACCGAAGATCAGAATCAAAAGTGTCAAAACTCCGGTCGCGATGCCGGCGCCCACACTGCCGAAAAGGCGAATGGCGAGTGTTGTTGCGAGGGAAGATGCCGAAAGATTTACGATATTATTTCCGATTAAGATCGCACCAAGCATTTTTCCCGAGTTGTCTGTAATTTTCAATACTCTTTTTGCTCGTTTGTTTCCATCTTCCGCAAGTGTACGCATTCGAATTTTATTGACAGTTGTGAATGCGGTTTCGGCGGAGGAAAAGAAGGCGGACAGAAAGAGCAAAAGAATTAAAACCAATAGCTGTCCTATGTCGTCAGAACCCAAATATTCGTCACCTCACAAAGATTATTTTTCAGACAAAAAACAGTTGTTTTGTCTGTTATGGAATAAGAATATCATAACGTAAAATAAGGGGCTTTGCAATACATTATTTTACATTTTCTGCATGTAAGACCCGAAAAAGAAAGGAAGAAAACAATATGAAAGAAATTTTTGAACAGTATGGAGGAACCATTATTACCGTCATTGCGATTTTTGCTTTGATCGCGATCATCCGGCTTGTGATCGGAAGTGATACGAGCAGTGTTATTTATCAGGGATTTCATGATATGATTCAAAACTTTTATTCGAATGCTGGCGGAATTTAGAAAGGAGAACGGTTATGAAATCTGAAATTTGCATGACAGAAGAATTTTTTGGGCCATTCTGGCCGTATGTGGAGAAAAAAGAGATCACGGATATTGATTTTAACGGCACACAGTTGTGGGTGCGCGATCTGCAGGGAAACCGGTGGGAAGTCAAAGATCATGGTGTGACACCACAGTTTATCGAGCAGTTCACACATCGGATCGCAAACAAAGTCAGCAAACCGTTTAACCGTGTCTACAATCTGCTTGAAGCAGAGACAAAGACGCTGCGTATCAGTATCGTACATGAGTCGGCGGCAGTTTCCGGGCGCAGCATCTGTATTCGAAAAGCGCCGCCGTATCTTCGGATGAATGCAAAAGATGCATTAAGACAGAAGTACTGCAGCAGAGAAATGTTGATGCTTTTGGCGAATTGTGTGAAAGCCCGGATGAATCTGGTTTTTTGTGGAGAACCGGGAGTGGGAAAAACAGAATGTGCAAAGTTTTTCTCTCAGTTTATTCCGGCTGAGGATCGTGTGATCACCATTGAGGACAGTCTGGAGTGGCATTATAAAGAAATCAATCCGGGAAAGGATTGTGTAGAATTGCAGGTAAAAGAGGGATTTGAGTATCAAAAGGCCATTAAAACGTCCCTGCGTCAGAATCCGAAATGGATCATGCTTTCGGAAGCACGTTCTACGGAAGTGAAGGCGCTGATGGAGTGCTGGTCGACAGGAGTGCGTGGTTTTACAACCCTTCACACGGATGATGTGAGAAAAATTCCAGACCGTATTTTGAATATGATGGAAAGCCGTACGGATGCAGAGCGCATGGAAAATGATGTCTATACATATGTGGATGTGGGAATTCTTTTGCGTATGAAAGCAGATGCAGATGGCAGACAGTACCGCTATATAGATCAGATCTGTTTTTATACGCGCCAAAATTTTCAAAATGAGATAACAATGATCGCATCGGACGGAGAACTTGTGGAAAAAAATCTTCCGCCGGAGGTAGAAAGAAAGCTGAGTCGGGCAGGAATTGGTGATGCATTTTATCAAGAAGAGATTGCCTGTCAGCTACAGTTAAAAACGGGGGAAAATTATGAAAGGGCGTTGTAAGATTCATCCAAAACCGTTAAAAAAACAGAAAAGAAAACAGAAAAACAGAGAGAAAAAATCGTCCAAAATGGCACTGTGGTATCTGTATTATCCGAATTTAAAGCTAGAGCTGCAGCAGTTTGACTGTGTTCTTTCTGTCTGGAAGTATTTGGGGCTGCTTCTTTCGGCTTCGGTTCTTTTATTTCTGATGGGTGAATTGTTTCACATGCGGATTTTGTATCGTTTCTTGGTTGTGGCAGTCACAGTCGGAGTCTTTCCGGCAATGATTCGAAATCGTGCAAAGCGCAGATTCGAGGATAAGCGATTTTCGGATGTTGGAATTTACATGGAGCAGATGCTGTATGCATTTCAAAAAGAGCAGAAAATCGTAACGGCACTCGACAATGTGCGTACGTTGTTTCCGCAGGGACGGATGCATGAGGCATTAGAGCATGCATTACAGCAGATGGAGTCTGATTATCGCTCGGAATCCCCGGTACATGAGGCACTAAAGAAGATCGAGCAGGGGTATTCCTGTGACAGATTGCACGCGATGCATCAGTTTATGGAAAAAGTAGAACTGCTTGGCGGTTCTTATGACAATTCCATTGAGCTTTTGCTGAATGACAAACATATGTGGGAAAAACGGATTCTGGAACGGAAAAAGGAAGCGGAAAGTACGAGAAGAAATGTGATCGTTTCCATCGTTTTGTCCCTTCTGGTCTGTGTTTCTACATTGTACTTTATGCCAAAGGATATGGATATTCTGGCCTTTTCTGTCACACATCTGTCGGCAGCGGTTGTGCTTGTCTTAGATCTTTTCATTTTGTATAAAGCGGATCAAAAGTTGACCTGTGACTGGCTGAATTCCCAAAACAGTGCAAGTGACCGAACGTTGGAGAAACAGTATCTGCGCTTTGTGCAGTACGATGAAAAAAAAGAGCAGAAAAAAAGTTTTTTCTATAGTTTGATCCCGGCGGTCTTTTTTGGAAAAACGCTGGTGTGTCATCAGATGAAAGGGGCACTTCTTTTTGGGAGTTTGACGTTCTTTTTTTTGATGCAGCACAAGATCGGCCATACGTTGAATCAAAAACGCGTGACAAAGGAAGTGGAAAAGGCGTTTCCACAGTGGCTGATGGAGATTGCACTTTTATTACAGGTGGACAATGTGCAGGTGTCTTTGAAAAAAACGTATGACAGTGCACCGGCGATCTTACGACCGGCACTTTTGGAACTGGTGAAAAAGCTGGAGCGAAATCCGGAAGCGGTCACACCGTACACGGATTTTTTGCAGGAGTTGGAGCTGCCGGAAATTCAGGCGGCGATGAAAATGCTGTATTCGATCTCAAACGGAACAGGTGGAGATGCCTCCCAACAGATTTATGAGATTATTCAGAGAAATCACATTCTGATGGATCAGGCAGAAAAAATTCAACAACAGGAGCAGGCGGCAGGATGCAATATTTATTTTTTACTCCCGATGCTTTCCGGTGCGTTGAAACTGATTTTGGATCTGTCCGTATTTTTGGTGGCGTTTTTACAGATGGGCGGACAGACTATGTCATAGTCAGGAAAGGAGAAAAGGATGGAAACCGTACAAAAAAGTTTTTTGGGACTATTTTTTCTGTTGCTTTTGGTGGTGTTGTTAACTGGAATTTTAAGCATGCAGGTGCGCGTTTCAAATGCCAGGGATTATCACGCGGATGCTGTGGCAGAGATTGAAAACAGTAATTTCAGCCCGCGTGTGATCAATGCATGTGTGCAGGAGGCAAAGAGTCTGGGATACGATATGAAAGTGACGCTGTATCGGGAAGAAGCCCGTGCGGAGGTTGTGACACAACAGAACCCGGCGAAAAATACACAAGAGGTCTATCTGGCATCTGTGGAGATGGAATATCCGTATCAGTTTTTGTTTTTGAATCTGGATGAAAAAAAGAGTGTTCGCGCATTTGCACGTTGAGAGGTCAGAGCATGAAAAAAATATTAGATGAATTTGCGGAGACAATGGTGTATTTGGTCGTAGGTGGTGTGATCACAGGTGTGTTGTACAAAATTCTTACGATCTGCGCCTCATATTGACAGGAGAAGAAAATGGAAAAAATCATAGAAGAGAGCAGTGGTCTGATTCTTGGAATCATGGGAACATTGATTATTTTTGCTGTTTTAGCAGCACTGCTTAGCGATGGAGGACCTTTAAGGGAAGCAATTCTTTATTATATGGAAAGTGGAATTTAGAAAAGAGGAACAATGAAAACAATTTTACAACAATATGCCGGTGTGATCTTGGCTGTTTTGACTGCAGCGGCGGTATTATTTTTTCTCACCATAGTAAAAGATGATCAAGGGAATCGCGGATGGAAAGAACTATTGCGAAAACAAAGCGATTTTCAGACAACAGAGCGAACTGGTTCGGATGAAGCGGCAGAGCAGTTTTACGCGCAAAGAACAAAACCGGTCATTTCTTATGTTGGCGGAAAAGGAAAACAGATTCGGCATGTGAAGGCTGGTGAGCGGACGAATCTGTGTGATTTTTTTCAAGCTGTGGATGCAGAGAAAAAAGCAGCGCATCTAAGGATACTGCGGGTAGAAACGGAAGACGGGCGGCTTTTGGAAGAAAAAAAAGAGACGGTCTTGTTTCCAACGCCGGGAAAATATTTTGTAGTAGTACAGGCGACAGACGAGGAAAAGGTGACAAAGATTCAGCGGTTTGCGATACCGGTAGATGTCGCATTTTAGAAAAGAGGAAAAAATGAAACAGACAATTTATGGTGTGGTGGCGGCGGTATGCGTGTTACTTGGTGTGTTTATTTCGTTGACGCTGTATGGTCGTTACAGTCGACAGAATGAATTGGAAGATCAGATGGCAGCTGCGATGAAAGAGACGATGAAAGAGGTACAGGCAGGGCAGATTTCGACAGAGAATGCGATGACAGAAACCTTTTTGAAATATCTTTTGGTGCGGATGGATGCATCGTGTGAACTGACGGTCAATATCCTGACAGCGGATGTCGAACATGGACTGATGCGCGCGGAAGTGGTAGAGACGTATCGTCATCCAACCGGGCAGAAAGGACAGTTGTCTTGTCAAAAAACAATTTTGATCGATGAGCAGAAACAAGAGGAAAAACCGACAACCTGTAAGCTCACATTTTATAGTGAGAGCGCATCCGGTGCTTCCACTTTGTATAAAACGTATGTGTTGCAGCAGGGAGAAAATCTGCCTCAGCCCAAAGCTCCTGTGTGTAAAAATAAGGTGTTTTGTGGATGGCAGACGAAAAATGGGGAGACGGTGACGTTTGCAGGAAACAAAGTGTCGACAGATCAGACATATTATGCTTGTTTTAGAGAAGAAAGGAACGGAGAATGAAAAAGAAAATCGGAATCACGGTAGTTTTACTGATCCTGTTTCTGGGAGGAATGACCAAAACGGTTTTTGGAAGAACGATTTATGAGAAGGCAGATTTACAAAAAGGGGAGCATATCGTAAAAAGTAAAACTGTAATCTGCAAACATGAGCAAAAAGAGGCAACAGCATGGATCGAGGCAAGACCGATGGGGAAAGTGACACAGGAAATGTTGCGCAGTGACCCAAAGAAGTTCTTGAGCACATGCTGCTCCTTTTCAAAAGAACAAAAAGATTTTCATGTTGATTTTCGAATTGCAGATGACACGGTAATAGGAAATACATATGGAAAAATCATCAGTCCAAAGCGTGTGACGGCAAGTATCGATCAGCGAGAAGATAGTCAGTGGGATATTGCTTATCCAAGTACAAAAACACATGAGAACAATGAAATTGTTGCAAATTATGCCTATATCCGTTATCAGTTTGTATGGTGTAAGAAGTCAAAAAAATGGGAGTGCCTGCGTTCGGAGCATACATATTTGTATGACGCAAAAATGGATCGGGATGTGGAACATGAGGTGCATCCGAAAGAGGGACATGATCTTATGGTATTTGAAACGGCACCTAATGCATATCGGATCTGCTATGAACCAAACGGTGCAGATGGAAAAGTCGTTTATCAGGACGCGGTATACGGGAAAAAGGTAACGATTCAGAAAAGTCTGTTTAAAAGAAAAAATTATCGCTTTGTTGGGTGGACAAAGCAGGCGAATGGAAGTGGAAAATGTTATTCCCCTGGACAGAAGGCATTAAACTTAACAGAGGAAAATGGAAAAACGATTCATCTATATGCAAAATGGGAACGAATCTATACGGTGAAATATCATTTAAATGCAGACGGAAGAAAAGGAAAGGTTCCCGAAGAACAAAAAAAGGCAGGAAAGGAAGCGATACAGCTGAAATTGCAGGCACCGACGCTTTCAAATCCGGTGTTTCAAAAAGCGTACCGGTTTCTGGGGTGGAGTGAAACAGCAGACGGCAGCAGTGGATTGTGGAAAGATTCGGTTTATCGCAGAGAGTCGGATCTGGCATTGTATGCACAGTGGGATACATCCTATCAAGTACAGTACAATGGAAACGGTGCGAAAGAAGGAAACCCCTGTGCGGACCCGGTTGGTTCCATTCGGGAATCTTATGTGACGAGAAAAAACAGTTCGGATACAAAATTCAAACATAGCGAAACATATTTGGATACAAAAAAGGTGACAGCCTGCAAATTCCTTGGATGGAGTCTGAAAAAAGAACAATCACAGGCATTGGATAAAACGTATTTTGTGAAGGAAGGAAAAACCTGCAAAAATGGAGAATTATTCATACAGGCACTAAAAGCAGATCAGGTAGTGGCAGAGGGAGAGCAAAGAAACGTTATACTGTATGCCATCTGGGATCAGGCACCGCAGATGGAAGCATCGGATCGATATTTTACATTGGAGGAGGCACAAAAAGGGGCGATCACAGAAGAGGAGTTGCGAAAAAGTGTAAAAGCGTCGGATAAAGAGGACGGTGTATTTGAGGGGGAGAAAATTGAATTGCCGGATTATCAAGCCAGAGATTTTACAGCACTGCAGCATGATGCGGTGATTTCCGTGACGTTTCGTGTGACCGATCATGTGGGAAATACAGCAGAGACACGAAAACAGGTACGCATTGTAGATCAGCGGCCGGACACAACAGGGGAAAAGGCGCGGGAAACATTGCAGAAAATAAGATTTTTGCCCGATACATATCTAAAGGAAGATGCGAAACAATGGTTTCTGGATCGTTCGCTTTGGAATTGCGATGCGAATTATCAGAGTGCCCTGAAAAATGCGATGGAAAATCAAAGGATCGAACAGGAATTGATACCGGGAAGCCAAAACGTGCGTCCGGGGAGTGGAAGGTGGAAAAAGGAGCCGCAGCAGGTCTGGAAACTTTCCGAAGAAGAGATTGACAAACGGAAAAAAGCAATAAAATAGAAAAATTTATTTTTTTTAATATAAGGATGCCTTGAAATGTTTTTTGGAACTCCGTATAATGTTGATACAAAAACAAAATTGTTTCGCAATTGACCGCTTATAAGAAAATCCGAGGGGAGAATATACAGATGATTTCAAAATTCAGTGTAAAAAAACCATATACCGTTCTGGTGGGGGTTCTGTTGGTGATCATATTGGGGATCGTATCAATCTCAAAAATGACCACAGATCTTTTGCCGAATATGAGTCTGCCGTATGTTGTAGTCGTAACGACAGATCCGGGAGCAAGTCCGCAGGAGGTAGAGAAGAACGTGACATCTCCGATCGAGTCGGCGATGGCGACTACTTCAAATATAAAAACGATCATGTCGAGATCGTATCATAACTATTCGATGGTGATTCTGGAATATGAACAGAATGCAGATATGGATTCCACCATCGTGGAAATGCGGGAAAGCCTCGATCAGCTGGAAGGAAGCTTTGAAGAAACCGTCGGAACGCCTCTGATCATGCAGATGGATCCGGATATGATGCCGATCATGGTCGTATCGGCGGATCGAAAAGATATGGACAGCGTAGAGATCAGTCGTTATGTGGAAAATGAGTTGAAGCCGGAGCTTGAGAGCGTGGAGGGAGTAGCGTCTGTCAGTGCGACCGGAGCGGTCGAGCAATCGGTAGAGGTCACATTGAACCAGAAAAAGATCGATGCATTAAATAAAAAAATTCAGAAAAAGATCGAAGAACAGTTTGACGGCGCACAAGAAAAAATAGATACGGCGAAAACAAAGATTTCGGACGGAAAAGAGCAGTTAAAGCAAGGGCAGGAGACAATGAAACAGCAGGCAACTGCAGCGCAGAGTCAGATTTCCGAAAAAAAACAGCAGCTTGCTTTGGCAGAGGACAAACTGACGCAGAAACTGAATGAGGCAACACAACAAAAACAGATGGTGGAGATGCTGATCAAAATTTTACAGCAGGCATCCGATACAGCGCAAAAGCAGCAGACACAGAAACAGCCGATCGATACCCTGTTGGCAAATTATGATGAAAAAGAACTGGAAAAAATGGGGCAAAATGTACAGGCACTGTTAAAACAGCAACAGGATCTGCAACAGTCTCTAAACGGTGTGAATGAACTGATCAAACAATATTCAGGACAATTTTCACAGCTGGGTGTGAGCGTAAACGGGTATGAAGACCTTCCGGCTGCCATTTCGCAATTAAGCAGCCTTCAGATTCAGTTAAATTCCGGTATTCAGACGATTCAGGCGGCACAGGAAAAAGTTAAAGAGGGAAAGATCGGTCTGGACGATGCGGTGAATAAAATCAATGACGAGCAGATTCAGGCATCGCTGCAAATGAGTAATGCTTATGCGGATATCGCTGCAAATGAAGGAAAACTCGATACAGCGCAGCAGCAGTTAGATGAAAAGAAACAAACGGCAGTTGACGCGGCGAATGTAAATGATGTCTTAAGCGTGGATACATTGAATACGCTGTTAAAAGCGCAGAATTTTTCTATGCCGGCAGGGTATGTGACAGAAAACAACGAACAGTACCTGATCACAGTCGGAGATGAGCTGAAAAGTGCGGACGAACTGGAAAAAATGGTGCTTGTCGATGTTGGAATCGAAGGCATAAAGCCGGTTCGTCTTTCGGATGTGGCAGATGTCAAAACGGTAGATAATTCGAAGAATGTATATGCGAAAGTGGATGGAAATCCGGCGGTCATGCTTTCGATTGAAAAACAGACGGGGTATTCGACGGGAGAAGTGACAGACCGTCTGCAGAAGAAATTTGACACGTTGATGAAGGCGGAAAAGAATCTGAAACTGTCAGTAATGATGAATCAGGGAATTTATATTGATATGATCGTAGATTCGGTTGTGGAAAATATGATCATGGGTGCGTTTCTGGCAGTCATCATATTGATCTTATTCTTAAAAGATATCAAGCCGACGATCGTCATTGCATGTTCGATTCCACTGAGTGTGATCGTCGCGGTCGTGTTGATGTATTTTACTGGCATCACGTTGAATATCATTTCCTTGTCCGGTCTGGCACTTGGAATCGGTATGCTCGTGGATAACTCGATCGTTGTCATTGAAAATATCTACCGGCTGCGAAACGAAGGATTATCGGTAAAAAAAGCGGCGATTCAAGGGGCTTTTCAGGTGACAGGTGCGATCATCGCGTCCACGCTCACGACGGTCTGTGTTTTTGCACCGATTATTTTTACGGAGGGAATCACCAGACAGTTGTTCGTGGATATGGGGCTTACGATCGCCTATTCTCTGGTGGCAAGTTTGATCGTGGCATTGTCTTTTGTACCGATGATGTCCTCGGCTGTGCTGCATAAGACCTCGGAAAAACAGCATCCGTTTATGAAGAAAATAGAAGCGGTATACGAAAAAATCCTGTCCTTGGCGATGCGCTGGAAACCAGTCGTATTTTTGGGTGTACTGATTCTTTTGGCAGCCAGCGTAAAACTGGCTATGTCGCGGGGAAGTGCATTTATGCCGGAAATGGAAAGTACACAGGCAACGGTTACGGTTTCTGCGAAGGAAAAAGTGAAATTTGAAGAATTAAAAGAAATGGCAGATCAGGTGACGGATGTAGTGTCAAAAATTGAGGATGTGGATACCATCGGCGCCATGGCTGGTGGAAACAACATGCTGTCAGGTATGAGCAGCGGGACACCGAGCAGTGTGACGATGTATGTACTTTTAAAAGAAAATCCGAAACTTTCCAATGCACAGTTGAAGCAGGAAATCGAAGAGAAGACAAAAAATCTAAACTGTGAAGTTTCGGTAGATACTTCCAGTATGGATATGAGCGCACTGACCGGAAGCGGAATCACAGTGCGTGTCAAAGGCCGTGACCTGAAAAAGATACAGAAAATCGCAAAAGACGTTGCAAAACTAGTGGAAAAGACGGAGGGAACCACCGATGTGTTTGACGGTGTAGAGGATGTGACAAAAGAGTTTGTTGTGACCGTAAACAAGGATAAAGCAACGAAATATGGAATGACTGTGGGGCAGGTATATCAGCTGATCTACGGGAAAATGGCGGATACAAAAAGTACCACAACGATTTCGACAGATTTAAATGACTATAAGGTTTACGTGAAAAATAACGAACAGGCAGAGCTGACGCGTGATGCGATTAAAAAGCTGAAGTTTACTTACAAAAATCAGCGAACCGGAAAAGAAAAACAGATTCCACTGAAAAAAATCGTAACATTTAGCGAAGACGAAGCGTTAAACACGATCTGTAGAGAAAGCCAGGAACGCTATGTCAGTGTGACGGCTTCCATAAAAGAAGGCTACAATGTGGGATTAGTCGGAAAAGAAGTACAAAAAGCGTTGGATCAGTATGCGTGTCCGGATGGGTACACTTTGGAAATGAAGGGAGAAAATGAGACGATTCAGGACGCGATGGAACAGCTTGTTCTGATGATGGTGTTGGCGATTGCATTTATCTATCTGATCATGGTTGCACAGTTCCAGTCGCTGTTGTCACCGTTTATCATCATGTTTACGATTCCGCTCGCATTTACAGGAGGTCTGTTCGCATTGTACTTTACAAAAAATGAGATCAGCGTCATTGCGATGATCGGTTTTGTTATGCTTGCCGGAATCATCGTAAATAACGGAATTGTTCTGGTGGATCATGTCAATCAGCTTCGGCGGGAAGGCATGGATAAACAGGAGGCGATCCTGCAGTCTGGAAAAACACGTCTGCGTCCGATTTTGATGACGGCATTGACGACGATCTGCGCGATGTCTACGATGGCACTCGGAATCGGCAGTGGTTCGGAGATGATGCAGCCGATGGCCATTGTCACGATCGGAGGACTGACGTACGGTACCCTTTTGACATTGATCGTGGTGCCTTGTATTTACGATGCGTTTCACCGGAATAAGAGTATGGTGGAAGAAGAAATTTAAAAATAGATTCGTGTATGTATCGGTTTCATTAAGAGAGCCCGGCCTTACAAAAAACACGGCAAACGCAAATTTTTCTGTTCATTTTTTACGATTTATATGGGTGTAAGTCTTTGCGGGCTCTACTTTATTGGCCTCCCTCTACATTTTCGTAGCCACCACTTTTTGGGGATTTTGACGAAAAATATCTCAACCGAGGGGGATTTCCTACGCGGACGTTTCCGGTATCCGGCAGGAGGCAAGG
>JBJENW010000004.1:0-30314 GCA_051880395.1 Lachnospiraceae bacterium
AACCACAATTTCACCTGCCACAACTTTCAGGCGTAAACGAAAAATATCTCAACCAACCGTTTCCAATACACAGTTTCGCAGCACGCCAGGCATCTTGGCAAAAAACATTTCGGCGGGCGCAGGTGAGATCCTGTGCTTAGAGTGCCTTATGCTCGAAGGCGATCCTGAGAGTATTAGGCACTCTTAGCACATAGCTCACCTGCGCAGGAGCCGTGTTTTTTGCCAAGATGCCTGGCGTGCTGCGAAACGTCCGTGTATGGAATTCTCCCGGTTGAGATATGTTTCGTTCCCAAAAAAAGTAGTGGGCGGATGAATGTAGTGGTTAGCCTGACAAATAGAAATTTTTTTGAAAAAATTCGACAGGATTTCGAAAATGGATTGACTAATTTTTCTCAAAAAACTATAATGATGCTATATACAATGACAAAAAAATAACAATCTTGTAAAAGGGATTGAATAAAGAAAAGAAAGGCTTGCAATAGATGCAATTGGTGTAAGTTTTATGAAAAAAGCAATATATCCCGGAAGTTTTGATCCGATGACCTTTGGTCATCTTGATATTATCCGCCGTGCTTCAAAGGTGGTAGATGAACTGGTTGTCGGTGTTTTGAATAACAGTGCAAAAAAATCATTGTTTTCTGTCGATGAACGTGTTAGTATGTTAAAAGAGATGACTGCAGATATTCCGAATGTAACCGTAGATTCTTTTAACGGTCTATTGGTGGATTATGCCAAACAAATTGATGCGACGATTATTGTCAGGGGGTTACGTGCAATCTCAGATTTTGAGTATGAGCTTCAGATCGCACAGACGAATAATAAAGTCAGCGGAAATATTGAGACGATTTTTTTGGCAACAAATCTAAAATATTCCTATTTAAGTTCTACGATTGTAAAAGAGTTTGCAGCCTATGGAGGGGATATCTCGCATTTTGTACCAGAACCGTTGATTGACCGGATCTACGAAAAATATCACATTAAAAGACAGTAAGGGAGTGGGCATATGGGCAGCCGAATTGAAAATGTAATTACCGAGATTGAAGAATACATAGATAGTTGCAAATTTCAGCCGCTATCAAGTACAAAAATTATTGTAAATAAAGAAGAGATGGAAGAACTCTTGACAGAACTTCGTTTGAAGATGCCGGAAGAAATCAAACGCTTCCAGAAAATGATCAGCAATAAAGAAGCCATTTTAGCAAAGGCACAGGCAGAAGCGGATGAAATTGTTGCAAGAGCACAGGTAGAGACCAATGAGCTTGTAAATGAGCACCAGATCATGCAGCAGGCGTATGAACAGGCAAATGAGATCGTTGCGGTTGCAACGAAGCAGGCGCAGGAGATTTTAGACAGTGCGACGCAGGATGCAGATAATATCCGTCTTGGAGCGTTAAATTATACCGATCAGATGATGCAGGAGACGGAGAACATTCTTCGTACGGCACTGACGGAGGGGCAGACTCAGTATGAATCGCTGATGATGTCGTTGAAAAAGAATTATGATACTGTCGTTGCAAACCGGCAGGAACTGATTCCGGAGGAACAGTCACCGGTTTCGCAGCAGACAGAGACGAAGGGCGATTCCTCTGAACAAGAGGATCTGTCGGATGAATGATCAGAGCGCAGCTCCTGCAAACCATAGGAAACCAAGAAAAACAGTACTTCCTGTGCAGAACAGTTTAAAACCGACATAGGTTTGAAATTTCGTGCCAGTGTTTTTTAAAAAGGCAGATGTCTGACCAATGCCGGATAGTCCGCCAAATGCGAGAAACGCGAGAGCGAGCAGTTTTTTTGTGAGATCCGGTATCGGCAGTGTGGCAAGTGTCTGAATACCGGTTGTTACTTCTGTCAGACCGACGAGTGTGCAGCGAAGCAGCGGTGCATTTGGAACAATCGTTTTTATGAAATCCGCAAAAATAGAAAAAAGCATAAGATACCCGCCGATCCGGGTGAGAGTTTCAAATCCGTTCATAATTCCGGCATCAATGATTTTAAAAGTAATTTGAGATCTTGATGCCGTATTTGTGTTTTTAGAGGGGTTGTCGGGCAGAGAACTGTCAAATGCATACCAGATTCGTCCAAGTAAAAGCGGGGGCAGATACAAAAGTGCCACTAACAGCCATGTTGGTGTAGCGCAAAAATAGGTCTGTTGGGCAACGACTCCCAGTAGAAATCCAGGGCCCATATTATTGGAGATGCATAAAATTCGCTGGCTTTCTTTTTGGGAAAGTGCATGCGTCTCGCAGAGCTTGGAAGTGATCTGTGCACCCATCGGAAAACCGAATAAAAATCCGGCGATCAAAGGATAGACTCCGGCGGGTGAGACAGGGTACAGTTTTTGAAACCATGGAGCACATCGCGTCCCGAACTCCAGCAGGATTCCGGTTGGGATCAAAATATTAGATAAAATCGAAAAAGGCAAAAGTACGGGAAGGAGCTGGCGGTACCACAGCAGCAATCCGTAGGAAGCCGCGTTCTTGGCCTGGGCTGGAAATACCAGCATATAGCCGAGCATTACTAATATACTAAAAGAAATAATAAATTTTTTCATATCACAGTTTATGTTAAGGAGGCATTTTTATGACACAAACCCTAGAAAATTTGCAGCCAAAGCCGGTTTTTCGGTATTTTCAAGAAATTTGTGCGATTCCGCATGGATCAAAGAATACGAAGGCGATCAGTGATTACTGTATCGCATTTGCAAAAGAACACAACCTGGAACATTATCAGGATGCTGACAATAATGTGATCATTATCAAAGAAGCCAGCGCCGGTTATGAAAAAAGTGAACCGGTGATCATACAGGGGCATCTTGATATGGTCTGTGAACAGGAGCCGGGACGAGAGATCGATTTTGAGAAAGAAGGGCTGGATCTGTATGTGGAAGACGGTTATCTGAAAGCGCGCAAAACGACATTAGGTGGAGATGATGGAATCGCTGTTGCCTATGCGCTTGCCCTGTTAGAGGACGATTCGATTGCGCATCCGCGTCTGGAAGTGATTTTTACGGTGGATGAGGAAATCGGTATGCTCGGTGCACAGAGCATTGATGTATCGATGTTAAAAGGACATCGGATGTTAAATATCGATTCGGATGAAGAAGGAATCTTTTTTATCAGCTGTGCGGGCGGAATGCAGGCGAATATTTCCATTCCGATGGCATATCGAAAAGAGACTGGAGCGGTGTATACACTGACTGTGGATCATCTGCTCGGCGGTCATTCCGGAAGTGAGATTGACAAAGAGCGTGCCAATGCGATCGAGGTGATGGGAAGATGTTTAAAGATAATCCAGGATCAGGTGGATATTGAGATTGCATCCCTAGCCGGAGGACTGAAGGATAATGCGATTCCGCGTGCTGTAACGTGTGAAGTTTTGACAGCACCGGAGGATGAAGAACAATTGAAAGAAGTGGTTTCGAATTTAGATGCTGTTTTGAAAAAGGAATACGCGGATTCGGATGCGGATATCACCGTTTCTTTGAGGAAAGAGGCCGATACCGAAAAGGAGGTATTGGATTATAAATCGAAAGCGCGAATTCTCTTCTTTTTGCGAAATATGCCTAACGGAATTCAGCACTACAGTAAATCTCTGCCGGGACTCGTGGAGACATCGTTGAATGCCGGTATTTTAAATCTGACCAAAGAGGCATTCTGCCTTACATTTTCAATTCGAAGCAGTGTCTCTAGCAGAAAAGAGGATCTGGCAGACCGATTGACATTTCTAACAGAGTTTTTGGGAGGAACGATCACATTTACAGGGGATTATCCGGCATGGGAATATCGCAAGGATTCTGCAGTGCGGGATGTGATCGCTGAAACTTACCGGGATCTGTTTGGAAAAGAACCACAGGTCACTGCTATTCATGCAGGACTGGAGAGTGGAATTTTCTCCGGAAAGATCAAAGATTTGGACTGTGTTTCGTTCGGACCGACAAATTTCGATATTCATACTACACAAGAACGGCTTGACATTGCCTCTACGGCGCGTGTCTGGGAACTGATCAAAGAAGTGCTGAAACGGCTGAAATAGGAGACTGCACATCAGCCGTCGGCAAGGGCGGATTGTCATGAAAAAAAGATCTGTTTATCTTGCGTGTTTCTTTTTCCTGCTTTTGCTTCTGGATGCACTATTGGAACAGAATCTGCGCCAGGAGATCCACTTTTTTTCGCGGATTCAAAAGCAGTATATTTTGGAAGAAATTCGGGAGGAAGAACTTCCGTTACCGGTACAGAATACACTGCAGAAAGTGGGGAAACTGGATTTTTCACAGGCGGTCCTTTTGCAGTTTGCCTGTGGGCAGACGAAGGAAAAAGAATTGAATGCGATGCAGCGCATCTGGATGCGCCGGCGTCCGAAAGAGTATCAGCGATATGTATCGCTTGTCGAACAAATCTGGAAAGATGTGAAGTACTTTCCGGTACCGGAATCAAAATCGCATAAAAATTATACAGTATCTTTTGCGGATTCCTGGATGGAGGGCAGAACATTTGGCGGAAAACGCGGACATGAAGGATGCGATATTCTGGCAGATGTAGGAGAGCGAAATCTTTATCCGGTTGTCAGTATGACAGACGGTGTTGTAGAGAAACTTGGATGGCTGACGCTTGGCGGTTATCGCATCGGCATCCGTGCGCCGTCGGGTGGATATTTTTATTATGCGCATCTGGCCTCCTATGAGGAGACGATGCAGGAGGGAAAGCAGGTGAAGGCCGGCGAACTGTTGGGATTTATGGGCGATACCGGCTATGGAAACGAAGGCACGATAGGGCAGTTTCCGGTGCATCTGCATGTCGGAATTTACATTTCGGATGAAAACTTAGAAGAATGCAGTGTCAATCCATATTGGATTTTAAAATCATTGGAAAAAAGGAAACTGTGTGATGTGTTTTGAGAAAGGAGAAATATGAAAGCGATACGTCTGGATAAATATCTGGCGGATATGGGGAAAGGAACCCGTAGTGAGATTAAAAACTGGATTCGCAAGGGTCTGGTAAAGGTGGACGGCAGTGTCGTTAAGAAACCCGAGCAAAAAATTCAGCCGGACACATCCGTCGTGATGCTGCGTGACGAGACGGTTTGTTATACAAAATATGAGTATCTTTTACTGTATAAACCGGCGGGATGTGTGTCTGCGACGAAGGATAATTTGCATAAAACCGTGCTGGATTTTATTGAGTCGGATCATAAAAAGGAATTATTTCCGGTTGGACGGCTGGATCTGGACACGGAGGGACTGCTGCTATTGACGAATGACGGGGTGCTGGCACATGCATTGCTCAGTCCGTCGCATCATGTAGAGAAAACATATTATGCAAAGCTTGATCATTCGGTGACGCCTGAGATGATCCAGTCGTTTCAAACGGGTCTCGATATCGGAGAAAAAAAGATAACGCAGCCTGCAAAGCTAAAAGCAGAAGGGCAATGCGGTGCATATGTTACGATCACAGAAGGAAAATTTCATCAGGTAAAGCGTATGTTTCATGCAGTGGGGTGTGAGGTCCTTTTTTTAAAACGGATCTCGATGGGACCGTTAAAACTTGATGACACCATCTCTCCGGGAAACTATCGGTCTTTGACAGAACAAGAGATTTTACAGTTATATAGGCATTGTGGTTTAGAAAAAGAATGAGAAAAGGAAACATGAGACAGCAAAAGAAAGAGGTCTTGTATGGATTTATGGAAGGATAAAAGTGCGGTATTGTTTGATCTTGATGGAACGCTGGTAGACTCGATGTGGATGTGGGGCGAAATCGACCGGGAATTTCTTGGCGAAAGAGAAATCCCGCTCCCGGAAGATTTGCAGAAGACGATCGAGGGGATGAGCTTTACAGAGACAGCGGTATATTTTCAGAAACGGTTTCAACTGAAAGAGACGGTCGAAGAGTTAAAAGTGATCTGGAATCAGATGGCGATACAAAAATATCGCAGAGAGGTTCCAATGAAACCGTATGCGTTGGATTTTTTGCAGGAATTAAAGAATCGAAAGATCAAAATGGGAATTGCGACGAGTAATTCTGCAGAACTAGTAGAAGCCGTCATGAATGCGCATCAGCTGAACCGCTATATTGATATCGTTGTGACTGCCTGCGAGGTGGCGCACGGAAAACCGGCACCGGATGTTTATCTGGAAGCGGCAAAACGTCTCGATGTATCCTCAGAAAACTGCATCGTATTTGAGGATGTGCCAATGGGAATCCGTGCCGGAAAAAATGCCGGTATGCAGGTTTGCGCAGTGTTTGATGAGGCATCATGGGCGCAGGATGCAGAGAAAAAGGAACTTGCGGATGCGTATATTACGTCCTATCGGGATGTTTTGTAAATGATTATTTTTTAGAAAAGGAACAAATGTATGAAAGATTTTCTCCCAATTTGTAAAGAGGATATGAAAAAACGAGGAATCGAGCAGCTGGATTTTGTTTATGTCATCGGAGATGCTTATGTGGATCATCCGTCCTTTGGACCGGCAATTATCAGTCGTGTTCTGGAGTCACATGGATATACGGTCGGCATCATCTCACAGCCGGACTGGAAAAAGAAAGAAAGTGTCACGATTCTTGGCGCACCACGTCTTGGATTTCTGGTCAGCAGTGGAAATATGGATTCTATGGTAAACCATTATTCCGTATCAAAACATCGTCGAAAATCGGATCTGTTTACGCCGGGCGGGGTGATGGGAAAACGTCCGGACTATGCGACGATCGTCTACTCGAATCTGATTCGTCAGACTTATAAAAAAGAACCGATCATTATCGGCGGCATTGAGGCAAGCCTGCGGCGGCTTGGACATTATGACTACTGGTCGAATAAGGTAAAACGCTCGATTCTTCTCGATTCCGGTGCAGATTTGATCTCTTATGGAATGGGAGAAAGAAGCATTGTGGAAATCGCGGATGCACTAGATAGTGGATTGGATATCAAGGATATCACGTTTATCGAAGGAACCGTCTATAAAACATGGCAGAAAGAAAATATTTATGATGCTCTTTATCTGCCGTCTTATGATGAAATCTGCGCGGATAAACGTACCTATGCAGAGAGCTTTTATACACAGTATTGTAATACAGATCCATTCAGCGGCAGACGGTTAGCCGAACCATATCCGAATGGGCTGTATGTTGTGCAGAATCCTCCGGCAAAACCGTTATCGCAGCAGGAGATGGACGATGTCTATGCACTGCCATATATGCGCACATATCATCCATCCTATGAGAAAGCGGGCGGTGTACCAGCTATTTCGGAAGTGAAATTCAGTCTGATCAGTAATCGTGGCTGTTTTGGCGGCTGTAGTTTTTGTGCGTTGACGTTTCACCAGGGACGTATTATTCAGACCAGAAGTCATGCGTCTATCATCCAGGAGGCGAAACAGATTACTACAGATGCGGAATTTAAGGGCTATATCCATGATGTGGGCGGTCCGACAGCCAATTTCCGACAGCCGGCATGTAAAAAGCAATTGACAAAGGGAGCCTGCCCGACGAAACAGTGCCTGTTTCCGACGCCGTGTAAAAATCTACAGGCGGATCATAAGGATTACATTCAACTGCTGCGAAAGCTGCGGGCGCTTCCGGGTGTGAAAAAAGTCTTTATCCGTTCAGGCATTCGTTTTGATTATCTGCTATACGATAAAGATACGACTTTTTTGCGGGAGCTGTGTGAACATCATGTCAGCGGCCAGTTAAAAGTGGCTCCGGAGCACATTTCGGATGCAGTGCTCAAGCGTCTTGGAAAGCCGCCGGTTCGGGTGTATAATGAATTTGTAAAAGCATACGATTCGATGAACCAAAAACTGGGGAAAAAGCAGTATCTGGTTCCGTATCTGATGTCATCGCATCCGGGGTCTACGCTGAAAGAGGCGATTGAACTTGCCGAGTATATTCGGGACCTTGGGTATATGCCGGAGCAGGTGCAGGATTTTTATCCGACACCATCTACGATTTCAACCTGTATGTATTACACTGGTCTGGACCCACGAACGATGGAACCGGTCTATGTTGCACGAAATCCGCATGAAAAGGCGATGCAGAGGGCACTGATCCAGTATCGGGATCCGAAGAACTATGATCTGGTGCATGAAGCATTGCGAAAGGCACACCGCACGGATCTGATCGGATTTGATAAAAACTGTCTGATCCGACCACGTAAACCGAAATCGCAGGACGTAAGAACGAAAAATTCAAAACCGCAGAAAGCATCAAACAGAGATTCGAAACAGAATCGACGACAGAAACCGCAGAATCAGAGAAAAGCGAAAGCAGGAAATCAAAATGAAAGAACAGATCATTCGAAAAAACGAAGCAGGACAAAGATTCGATAAATATTTAAAAAAGCTGTTGTGTGAGGCGAGCAGCAGTTTTATTTATAAAATGCTGCGAAAAAAAAATATCGTTTTAAACGGAAAAAAAGCCGATGGTTCGGAAAAACTCGTGGAAGGAGACCAGATAAAATTATTTTTATCAGACGAAACATATGAGAAATTTACCCGTTCTACTTCTAAACAGGAGAATGCACTTGCACAGATTCCGGTGAAAAAGCTGGATATAATTTATGAAGATACAGAACTTCTTGTAATAAACAAGCCAGTCGGTATGTTATCACAAAAGGCTATGCCAACCGATATTTCTGCAAACGAATATATCTTATCCTATTTATTGCAAAAAGGCGAGATTACACAGCAGGAATTAAATACATTTCGACCGTCTATCTGCAATCGTCTGGATCGGAACACATCCGGACTTTTAATCGCCGGAAAGACATTGCATGGATTACAGAATATGGCAGAAGCGCTGAAAGGTCGAACGGTAGAAAAATATTATCGTTGTATCGTAAAAGGAAACATTGTAAAGTCCAAACACATTACCGGATATCTGACGAAGGATACGAATCGGAATCAAGTGCACATCAGAAAGGAAAAAACAGCAGATGCCAAGTGGATTGAAACAGCCTATACGCCGATCAAACAATACGAACGTGCAACGCTGTTAGAAGTACATTTGATCACAGGGCGTTCGCATCAGATTCGTGCACATCTGGCATCGATCGGTCATCCGATTATCGGAGACACCAAATACGGTGATGCGCAGTTAAACGCAAAAGTTCGAAAAGCATGTGGCGTAAAAAGTCAGTTATTGCACGCTTACTGCATGAAATTCCCAGATGGACGGGAATTTGTCGCACCATTGCCGGATACGTTTGCACAAATAGAGCAGATCTTGTAAACACCAGATTTTTTAGTGGAGGAAATTATGAATTTATATATCATACGACATGGAGAAACAGAATGGAATAAAGCAGGGAAAGTGCAGGGGATGTCTGATATTTCTTTGAACGAAAAGGGGATTGCACTTGCAGAAGTAACGCGAGACGGTTTAAAAAAGGATGGCGTCACGTTTGATCGTGTCTACAGCAGCCCGCTGCTTCGCGCCAGACAGACCACAGAAACCATATTGGAAGGCACAACGGTTACGTATCAGCCGGATGCGAGGATTGCAGAGATGAGCTTCGGCGAATACGAAGGATTGACCTTTGCAGAAATCAATGCCAAACCTGAGTATCAGAATTTTGGCAATTGTTTTCACAATCCGGCGCTCTATCATGCAGACCGGGGTGCAGAGTCTTTTGAACAAGTAAAAGCGCGTGTGCAGAATTTTTTTGAGGAACAGATTTTTCCGTATCGTGCGAAAGAAGAAAATGTGCTTCTTGTCTGCCATGGTGCTGTCAGCCGAATGATGATTTTATTTATGCAACAGCTTCCGATTACGGAATTTTGGAAAGTGGAACAATATAACTGCTGCGTCAATAAAATTCATTTTACGGAAACAGCAATGGAATTTGAATACATAAATAAATTGTATTATGAACGTGAGGCGACTCTATCCGCAACCGATGCGGCCATTCGGAGGTAGCATAATGCCTACATGGAACTCTAGAGGACTTCGAGGCTCAACCTTAGAAGAATACATTAATTATACGAATGAAAAATATGCCGATGCAGGACTAGCCTTAATTCAGAAGATTCCAACACCGATCACGCCGATTAAAATCGATAAGGAGAGCCGCCATATTACACTTGCCTATTTTGACCAGAAAAGTACGGTCGATTATATCGGAATCGTGCAGGGAATCCCTGTCTGTTTTGATGCAAAAGAATGTTTTACGGATACTTTCCCACTGCAAAATGTGCATCCACATCAGATTAAATTTATGCAGCAGTTCGAGAAACAGGAAGGAATCGCGTTTTTTCTGATTTCATTTACGCAGCGGGAAACATATTATTACCTGCGTCTGTCGGAGATGATGAAGTTTTGGGAACGCCGAAAGGCAGGCGGACGCAAAAGTTTCCGCATCGAAGAATTAGATGCGAATTTCTTTTTTCGATCAGGAAAAGGGGTACTGATTCCGTACCTTGATGCAATCCAAAAGGATTTGGACAGCAGGGATCTGCCGGAAGAAGAATAATGGTTGACTTCTTATATATTTTTCGATATAATAACATAAGTTTAATTTTGTAGCATGGTAGCACACTAAAGTGTTTACTGAAAATTTAGAATTTTCAATGCTAAGAAAGGAATATTTTACATGAAACGTGAATTATTACATACCCCGGAAGGCGTTCGGGACATTTACAATCGCGAATGTGAGCAGAAAATGGTATTGCAGAATGAATTGTTAACGATTTTGAAACAGTACGGATATCATATGATCCAGACACCTTCTTTTGAATTTTTTGATATATTTGGACGTGAAATCGGTACAACACCATCGAATGAATTATTTAAATTCTTTGATCATGAAGGAAATACTCTGGTACTCCGCCCGGATATCACGCCATCGATCGCCCGTGCGACGGCGAAATATTTTATGGATGAAGAAATGCCGATACGTCTCGGATATATGGGAAACGTTTTTATCAATCATAAGAGTTATCAGGGACGTTTGAAAGAAAATACACAGCTTGGAGCAGAATTGATCAATGACAGCAGTGTAGAGGCAGATGCAGAGATCATTGCACTTGCAGTAGATGCGCTTCGTGCTTGTGGATTGCAGGAATTTCAGGTCAGCGTTGGACATGCAGCCTTTTTCGAGGGATTGGCAGCTGCAGCCGGGTTAGATGAAGAACAGGAAGATGAACTGAGAGAGTTGATCCAAAATAAGAATTTCTTTGGCGTCGAAGAGTTCGTTTCCACTTTACAGTTGGATGAAAATCTGCAGAAATTATTTGGACTTTTAAGCGGATTCTATGATACAACGGATGAAATTGCACAGGCGAAAGGGTATGCAAAGCAGTATCCGCAGGTATTAGCAGCAATCGAGCATTTAGAGCAGCTGCATGAGAGACTGAAATATTATGAAATCGACCGCTATGTGGCATTTGAACTTGGTTTAGTCAGTGATCGCCGCTATTATACAGGGATCATCTTTTCCGGTTATACATTCGGAAGCGGTGCACCGATCTTAGTTGGTGGACGTTATGATAAATTGCTGGCGCAGTTTAAAAAGCAGGCTCCGTCTATTGGTTTTGCAGTTATGGTCGATCAAGTGATGATCGCGTTATCTCGTCAAAAAATCGATATTCCGGTGAAAGAAGATACGCAGTTAGTATTGTATTCCGCAGATACCATGGAAAAGGCCGTTGCGTTTGCAAAAGCAGAACGTGCCAAACAGCATAACATCGAACTGATGAAAAAAGAAGCATCTCGTACAGCAGCCGATTATGAGGCATATGCTGCGCGTAACCACATTGCAAAAATTATAGATATGGATGGTGAATAAGAATGAGCGACCGCTATTTAACGTTCGCCCTTGGAAAAGGACGTCTGGCAAAGAAAACTCTGGAAATGTTCGAAAAGATCGGCATTACCTGCGAAGAAATGAAGGATAAAGATACCAGAAAACTGATCTTTGTAAATGAAGAACTGAAAATGCGTTTCTTTCTTGCAAAAGGCCCGGATGTGCCGACTTATGTAGAATATGGCGCAGCGGATATCGGGATTGTTGGAAAAGATACCATTTTAGAAGAAGCAAGAAACATTTATGAAGTACTTGATCTTGGATTTGGAAAATGTAAAATGTGTGTCTGTGGACCAAAAGAGGCAGGCGAATTACTACAGCATCATGAAATGATCCGGGTAGCAACGAAATATCCTCGCATCGCAAAGGATTATTTTTACAATAAAAAGCATCAAACCGTAGAATTTATTAAATTAAACGGTTCCATCGAGCTGGCACCGATCGTTGGATTATCGGAAGTGATCGTAGATATCGTAGAGACCGGCTCTACCCTGCGTGAAAACGGATTGGTCGTATTAGAAGAAGTATGTCCGCTTTCTGCCCGCATGGTGGTAAATCAAGTCAGCATGAAAATGGAAAACGAACGTATTACCAAATTAATCGCAGATTTAAAAGGTGTGATCAACGCTTAATTGCATAGCAATTTGTTGATTCTTTTTGGAAAGAAGGAAAAGTAGATGAGAATTTTAAAATTGACAAAGGACGCCCAGAATAACATTCTGGAAAATTTATTAAAACGAAGCCCAAACAGCTATCAGCAGTATGAAAATACAGTAAATGAAATCATTCAAACGGTACGTGAAAAACGCGATGAAGCGATTTTTGCTTACACAGCACAGTTCGATCATGCAGAAATTAATGCAGACAATATCGAAGTGACAGACGCAGAAATCAAAGAAGCATATGATACGATCGATGCAGATTTGTTAGAAGTCGTAAGGAAAGCATTGGTGAACATTCGCGCTTATCATGAAAAACAGAAACGAAACAGCTGGTTTGACAGCCAGGAAAATGGGATTATTCTTGGACAGAAAGTAACGCCGCTTCAACGTGTCGGTGTTTATGTTCCAGGTGGAAAAGCAGTATATCCTTCTTCTGTTTTGATGAATGTTGTTCCGGCAAAAGTAGCTGGTGTTGACGAGATTATTATGACAACACCGCCTGGAAAAGACGGAAAAGTAAATCCGGTCACCTTAGTAGCAGCAAAAGAAGCCGGTGTAGATAAGGTTTACAAAGTAGGTGGTGCACAGGCAATCGCAGCGCTTGCATTCGGTACAGAGTCTGTGCCAAAAGTGGACAAGATCGTAGGCCCTGGAAACATTTTCGTAGCACTTGCCAAAAAAGCCGTATTCGGCTATGTCAGCATCGATTCGATCGCCGGTCCGAGCGAAATTTTAGTATTGGCAGACGAAACAGCAAATGCGCATTTTGTAGCTGCTGATCTGCTTTCCCAGGCAGAACACGATGAGATGGCATCTGCTATTTTAATTACGACCAGTCAGAAACTGGCAGAAGAGGTATCCGATGAAGTAGATGGATATCTGAAGAAATTATCAAGAGCAGAGATCATTCAGAAATCATTAGATAATTATGGTTACATTTTGGTTGCTGACAGCATGGATGATGCAATCGCAACTGCAAATGAGATTGCATCCGAACACTTAGAAATTGTGACAGCGAATCCATTTGAGACAATGACAAAAATCCGCAATGCCGGAGCCATCTTCCTTGGAACTTACAGCAGCGAGCCGCTGGGTGATTATTTTGCAGGTCCAAACCACATTTTACCGACAAATGGTACCGCAAAATTCTTCTCTCCGCTGAGTGTAGATGATTTCATCAAGAAATCCAGTATCATCTCTTACTCCAAGGATGCCTTGCAGGAAGTTTACAAGGATATCGTAAAATTTGCAGAATCCGAGCAGTTAACCGCACATGCGAACTCGATTCGTGTACGTTTTGAAGACTAAGGAGGGAGCACTATGCTGGAAAATCGTACTGCTGAGATAACCAGAAAGACAAAAGAAACAGATATTTCGATCTATCTGAATCTGGACGGAAATGGAAATACAGATTTGAATACGGGCATCGGTTTTTTTGACCATATGCTCGATGGCTTTGCCCGTCACGGTCTGTTTGATCTAAAGGCACATGTTACCGGTGATTTAGAGGTAGACTGTCATCATACGATCGAGGATACCGGAATTGTGCTTGGTACAGCCATCAAGCAAGCCGTAGGTGATAAAAAAGGTATTCGTCGTTATGGGCATTTCATTCTGCCAATGGATGAAACACTGGTTTTGTGTGCGATCGATTTATCCGGTAGACCATATTTGTCCTTTGATGCAGAGTTCCGTGCAGAACGAGTCGGCTATATGGATACAGAAATGGTGCGGGAATTTTTTTATGCGATTTCTTATAGTGCCGGAATGAATCTGCATATAAAACTGTTATCCGGTTCAAATAATCATCACATAATAGAGGCAATGTTTAAAGCATTTGCGAAAGCGTTAGATGAGGCTACACAAATAGATCCGCGTATCACAGACGTATTATCCACAAAGGGGAGTCTGTAAACGCAGAAAACGAGGAAAATTATGGAACATAAAAATTTGGTTGCCACCCTGTTTTTAAAAAATGGGGTGTCTGTTACCGATTATCATTCGGATAAACCTACAAAAGATGATATTCACAAATTAGTAAAAATTTACGATGACAGCGGAGTCGATAAGATTTTGATCTTTGATCTGTCGGATACCGAGGCAGAACATGAAATGAATCTACATGTTATTCGGGAGATCAATCATATGGTACAGATTCCGGTCTGTGCTGGAGGAAATATCAATTCATTAGAGGATATCCGCAAATTATTATATACAGGCTGCCAACAGGTGGTATTAAATGCTGACAAGCCGAAATGTGTCAGATTGGCACAGGAAGGCGCAAAACGTTTTGGAAAAGAGAAGATTACGGTCTCTTTGATGACAGTAGATATTTTATTTAAACATCTTCCGGAACTGACAGAGAACATTGATCGTCTGTTTGTATTGAATGAATCAATTATTGATGCGGTAGACAATGTTACAAAACTTCCGTTTACAGCGCTTGTGGATGGATATGATCTAGATCATATCGTCAATGTTTTGAAAAAAGAATCCGTTGTGGGAATCGCAGGTGCTTTTATCAATGATGCTGCCACGGATATTATGAAACTGAAACAGGATCTGGCTGCAGCAGGGGTCCCGATGAATAAATTCGAGCCGCTTTTGCACTGGTCGGATTTGAAATTAAATTCAGACGGAATGGTGCCGGTTGTGGTTCAAGATTACAGAACGAACGAAGTTTTGATGGTTGCTTATATGAATGAAGAAGCGTTTCAGCATACGATCGAATGCGGTCGTATGACTTATTACAGCCGCAGTAGACAGGAACTTTGGGAAAAAGGATTGACATCCGGGCATTTCCAGTATGTGAAATCTTTGACGGCAGATTGTGATTATGACACGATCCTTGCAAAAGTTTCTCAGGTCGGAGCAGCCTGCCACACAGGAAAATATTCCTGTTTTTTCAATGAGATCGCAAAAAAAGAATTTCAGGAGAAAAATACGCAGGCAGTTTTTGATACCGTTTATCAGACGGTTGCTGACCGTAAAGTACATCCAAAAGAGGGATCCTATTCGAATGCTCTGTTTGAAAAGGGAATCGATAATATTTTAAAAATGTTTGGAAAAGAAGCGACAGAGATTATTATCGCTGCGAAAAATCCGGATACAGAGCAATTGAAAAGTGAGATTTCAGACCTGTTGTATTATATTATGGTCCTGATGGTGCAGCGGGGCATTACATGGGATGATATCACAGATGAACTGGTACACCGTTAACTGTTTACGGTAAGGAAAGTTGTGAGGAATCAGTATGCATACAAACATCGTGATCACACGTCAGAAAAGTCCGTTTTATCAGTCGTCGAAAGAGTATATTATCACTTCGATGTTTGAAGATGATTTGATGTGTGAAGTGAATTGTGAAAATACACAAGAGGAATCCCTGCTTGGAAATATCTATATTGGAAAAGTAAAAAATATTGTAGAAAATTTAAATGCTGCTTTTATTCAGATCAGCAAAGATCAGATCTGTTATTATTCATTGGATGAATGTCATCATCCGATTTATGTACACAAATCGAAGAAAAAAAAATTGGCAGTAGGGGACGAACTTTTGGTTCAGGTAGTCAAAGAAGCAGTGAAAACGAAAGATCCGGTTGTTACGACAAATCTTACATTTTCGGGAAATTATGTGATTCTTTCTACGGAAAATACAACGATCGGTGTTTCGAACAAACTGAATGCCGCGGAGAAAAAAAGACTAAAAGAATTGTTTGCACCGCTGAAATCAGAGGAATATGGCTTTATCGTTCGTACAAATGCCCGCCATGCTTCAGAAGAGGAGTTGTCAGCAGAAGCGGCGTATTTGATCGAGGAATATAAAAATCTGACACAAACAGCCGTGCATCAAACCTGTTTTTCCTGTATCAGACATACCGAGCCGCAATATCTGCAACAGATCCGAAGTGCATATAGCGATACTTTGAAACAGATTCAGACGGACGATGCAGAAATATATGAAACAATTCGTGCATATCTGGAAAAGGAAAACCCAAATCTGCTGCCAAAACTTATTTTTTATGAGGATTCTATGCTCTCGCTTTCTGCCCTGAAAAACATTCGGGGAAATCTGGAAAGCGCTTTAAAAGAGCGCGTCTGGCTGAAATCCGGTGCAAATCTGGTCATTCAGCCGACAGAAGCATTGACGGTGATCGATGTTAACAGTGGAAAAAATATTGTGAAAAAGAATCCGCAGGAAAATTTTAAAAGAATCAATTTAGAAGCAGCAAAAGAGATTGCGCATCAGCTTCGGCTGCGCAATATCTCCGGTATCTGCATCGTTGATTTTATCGATTTGGAAGGGAAAGATGCACAGCAGGAACTGATTCATTTTTTGATCCAGGAATTAAAAAAAGATCCGGTACCGACCACTTTTGTAGAAATGACAAAGCTCGGTCTGGTCGAGATCACAAGAAAAAAAGTACGGAAAAGCTTATATGAACAGTTGAAAGCATAAACATATCCCTTCTGGTTGAAATTTGTTACAGCACACTAGCCAAAAAGTAGAGGTCGCTTTTTTGAAAAAAGTCTTGACAAGTGAAAGACCATTGAGTATAATGTAGACATATGCCGCTCAGTGAGGTAAAAGTCTGCTTGAAAGCAGCACCATAACTGGCGAGTAATGATAATAGGAGGTGCCATGATGTACGCAATTATAGCAACAGGTGGTAAACAGTACAAAGTATCCGAAGGCGATATCATTACCATTGAAAAGCTTGGCGTAGATGCCGGTGAAACCGTTACATTTGATAACGTAATCGCAGTAAACGACAATGGATTAAAAGTTGGAGACGACGTAAAATCCGCTACAGTAGAAGCTTCTGTAGTAAAAGAAGGAAGATCTAAGAAAGTTATCGTTTACAAATATAAGAGAAAAACCGGTTATCACAAGAAGAACGGTCATAGACAGTGCTTCACCCAGGTGAAAATCGAAAAGATTAATGCGTAATCGATCGTAAGGTATTGTTATGGTTACAATAACGATCTGGAGAAATAAGGACAATGCATATTGTGGGTTTGATTGCACCGGTCATGCTGGTTTTGCAGATCAAGGGCAGGACATTGTCTGTGCGGGTGTTTCGGCACTCGTCATCAACACTATAAATTCTTTTGCAACCCTGACAAAAGAAAAGTTTTCAACTGATTCAAACGAAGAAGATGGAATGATTTCTTTTCGGTTAGAAAAGCCGGGGACACATGATGCACAATTACTTTGTGGATCGCTTGTAGTTGGACTTCAGGGGATTCAGAATTCTTATGGTGATGAATTTTTACAATTAACATTCAAGGAGGTGTAACCTATGATGACTATGAACCTTCAGTTTTTTGCTCATAAAAAAGGAATGGGTTCTACAAAAAACGGTAGAGATTCCGAGTCTAAGAGATTAGGAGCAAAAAGAGCAGACGGACAGTTTGTAAAAGCTGGAAATATTTTATACAGACAGCGTGGAACAAAGATTCATCCAGGTACGAACGTTGGAATCGGCGGAGATGATACATTGTTTGCTTTAACAGATGGAATTTTACGTTTCGAAAGAAAAGGTAGAAACAAAAAAGTTGCTTCTGTTTATCCAGTAGCTGAATAATGAAACCAATAGACTCGACTTTCAGCCGAGTCTATTCTTTTATCTAAAAAATCTGGAAATGAGGTGAAATTATGTTTGCAGACAGAGCAAAGATTTTTATCCGTTCAGGAAAAGGCGGAAACGGACATGTCAGCTTTCGACGTGAGAAGTATGTGCCGAACGGCGGACCGGATGGCGGAGATGGCGGAAAAGGCGGTGACGTCATTTTCCTTGTGGACGAAGGTCTGAATACACTGACGGATTTTCGACATAAATATAAATTTAGCGCTGAAAATGGTGAAGAGGGCGGAAAAAGAAATTGTCACGGAAAAAATGGCGCTGATTTGATTTTAAAAGTTCCGCCTGGAACAATCATCAAAGATGCGGCTTCCGGAAAGGTAATTGCAGACATGTCCGGAGAAAACAAACGCCAGGTAATTTTACGCGGTGGGCGTGGTGGACAAGGAAATCAGCATTATGCGACGGCGACAATGCAGGCACCGAAATATGCACAGCCGGGAAAAGATGCCATGGAATTAGAAGTAGTGTTGGAATTGAAGGTAATTGCTGATGTCGGTTTGGTGGGATTTCCGAATGTTGGAAAATCAACCTTACTTTCCCGAGTGACTAACGCGCAGCCGAAAATTGCAAACTATCATTTTACGACATTGAGTCCGAATCTCGGTGTGGTGGATTTAGATGGTGGAAAAGGGTTTGTCATTGCCGATATCCCGGGATTGATTGAAGGTGCATCTGAGGGGGTTGGTCTTGGACATGAATTCCTGCGCCATATTGAGCGGACAAAAGTGATCATTCATATGGTAGATGCGGCGTCTGTGGAAGGACGTGATCCGATTGCGGATATTTATGCGATCAACAAAGAAATGGAAGCGTATAACCCGGAACTGTTAAAAAAACCGCAGGTCATTGCTGCAAATAAGATTGATGCTATTTACGGGGACGAAAATGAAACGATTCAAAAACTGCGTGAGACATTTGAGCCGGAAGGGATTTTGGTATATCCGATTTCGGCTGTCAGCGGAAAAGGGTTGAAAGAATTGCTATATAAAGTAAGTGATCTTCTAAGTCATATGAAGGAAGAACCGGTGATTTATGAGCAGGAATTTTTCCCGGAATTAGAGCAGTTTTCAAATGAAACGTATACGATTACTTATGATGAGTCGGATGGTGTCTATGTTGTGGAAGGACCAAAGATTGAAAAGATGCTTGGGTATACCAATATTGATTCGGAAAAAGGATTTTTATTTTTCCAGAATTTCTTAAAAACACAGGGAATCATCGAAGCATTAGAGGAAGCCGGAATCCAGGAAGGTGATACGGTTCGAATGTATGAGTTAGCTTTTGATTATTATAAATAGAAAGGGTGCAAACTATGACTAGTAAGCAACGTGCTTATTTATCCGGATTAGCAAGCAATCTAAATCCAATCTTTCAGATTGGAAAAGCAAGCTTGACACCGGATCAGATCACAGCTTTTGATGAGGCGTTAGAAAAACGCGAATTGATCAAAATTGCTGTTTTAAAAAATTGTCTGGATGATCCGCGTGCAATTGCGGAGATGATCGCAGAGCGTACGCATTCGCAGGTTGTACGTGTGATCGGGAAAAAGATTATTATCTATCGCCAGGCAAAGAAAAATCCACAAATTGAATTACCAGAATAAAGGCGGGATAAAAAATGAAACAGGAACAGGAAATGCCGACGAAAGTCGGTATTATGGGAGGCACATTTGATCCGGTACACTACGGACATCTGTTGATCGCAGAAAATGCACGTATACAGTTCGGATTGGAGAAAGTGTTATTTATTCCAACCGGACAGTCTCCACACAAAGATGATGCTCGAATCACAGATAGCAAAAAGCGATGTGAAATGCTAAAACTGGCACTGGAGGATAATCCGTTTTTTCAGTTGTCTACGGTGGAATTAGAGCGAAATGAAACAAACTATACGTATCGGACCGTACAGTATTTTCGTCAGACTTATGTGAATACCAAATGGTACTTTATCATGGGGGCGGATTCCCTGTTTCAGTTTCATACATGGAAACATCCGGAACAGATTTTACAAAATGCAACGATATTGGCGGCAGTTCGTGATGAAAAGAATCTGCCGGAATTAGAAGAGCGAATGGCGTATCTGACAGATGCGTACGGAGGAGAAATTTATCCGCTTCAAACTCCGAATTTTTCCATCTCATCTCATGAAATACGAAAACGGATAGAGGAGGGGGCATCGATTCGCTACCAGCTTCCTGATTCAGTGCGGAATTATATTGAAAAGAATCACCTATATTGTAAACGTTCATTCTGACTTGTAAAAATGGGAGGATTACGGATGAAAGATACCATGAAAAAAATAAAAAAAGCACTCAAAAAAGAATTGGAAAAAGACCGCTATGAGCATACACTTGGTGTGATGTACACTGCAGGTGCACTGGCAATGGCAAATGGTAGTGATATTGAGCAGGCAATGCTGGCAGGGTTGCTGCATGACTGCGCCAAGTGCATTCCGAATGAAACCAAGCTCTCAATGTGTAAAGAAAATCACATTGCACTTACCGATGCGGAAAAAGAAAATCCATTTTTGATTCATGCAAAATTAGGGGCTTTTTTAGCAGAAGCGACTTATGGTGTGAAAGATACGGAAATCTGTCACGCGATTTCAGTGCACACAACGGGAGCACCTGCGATGAATCTGCTTGATAAGATCATTTTTGTAGCAGATTATATCGAACCAAATCGCGACAAGGCGGTTCATTTAAAGGAAATTCGTCAGCTTGCATTTGCAGATTTAGATCAAGCGGTTCTTTTTATTTTAAAAGATACGTTAGAATATCTGGATCGTGGAAGTCGCGCGATCGACCCTATGACAAAGCAGACGTATGAGTACTATGAAGAATATTTAAAACAACGGGAAAAATAAAACCCTGTTTGGAAAGGAGCAGTTTATGAGTCTGACGGCAAAAGAACTTGCAAAAATTGCTTATGAGGCATTAGCTGATAAAAAGGCGGAAGATATTACAGTATTAGATATTAGCGAAATTTCAACAATTGCGGATTATTTTGTGATCGCAAGCGGGTCTAGCCCAAACCAGTTGCAGGCAATGATTGATTCTGTTGAGGAAGCAATGTATAAAGCCGGATGCGCGGATAAAAAACTGGAAGGAAATCGAAATTCCAGCTGGATTCTGATGGATTATGATGATATCATTGTACACGTCTTTTCAAAAGAGGATCGCTTATTTTATGATCTGGAGCGAATCTGGAAAGACGGTAAAGAGATTTCATTTGAAGAACTCAAATAGAGAATGCAGAACAGAAGAAAAAGTATAAAAAAGAACAAAGCAGGCAATCGCGTTGCTTTGTTCTTTTTATTATTGTAAAATGGCTGTGGCATGTTCTGGAGTTTCTTCTTTTTCTTTGCCGGCAGAAACTGCATCTGGAAAGAAATGAAATGTGCCGGTTACCTTTCCGATCAATGATGTTTCTGCAGCGGGGAATGTCGGAAATGCAACATCCGTTTCGCTGCGAAAATAGGAACGTCCATTTTCGATACAATAGGTACGGACGAACAACTGATCCTCATAAGCGACAACTGCAAAATCATCTTCCTGTAAAGGCAGTGCCTGATTGACTAAAACATAACTGCCAGAGAATATGCCTGCATTCTTCATCGTGTCGTCTGTTACCTGTAAGAAAAAACAACCATCGGTTGGAGCGTATTCGACCGGAATTGGAAAATAGTTTTCAATATTTTCGTCTGATAAAAGAGGCAGTGTAAAGTTTTTATTTTCGAGAATCGGGATGTTTTTTATTTCGCGTTTTGGGAGTTGAAATGTGTCTTCGACTAGTTCGATCGCACGTGGCTTAGTGGAATCTTTTCGGATAAATCCATTACGTTCTAATGCTTCTAAATGTGCGTGAACAGAAGAAGTTGATTTCAACTCTACAGCCTGGCAAATTTCCCGAATCGTAGGCGGATAACCATGCTGAAGGATTTCCTGTTTGATGAAATTTAATATTTCTTCTTGTTTTTTGCTGATTTTGCGGGTTTCCATAGATGTTCCTTTCTCCAAAACGTTTTATAAAAAAGACTTTTACCATTATAGCACATACATTTTTAAAAGGCAACGACGGATTCGTTATACTTGAAAAATTATAGATTATTTCGTATAATGGGAAAGAAAAGCAAGGAGAGAAAAGAAAATGTTCAAATTAATTTATGTTATTTTTCGTAATTTATTTCGTGCACCTTATATGATTCCACGTATGAATTATGAAGGACAGCATCCGGAAAAATTTGATGAGAAAACACGTTATGCACTGGTACAGTATACGATTTATTTGATGCAAAAAACAGCAAAGATTTCTACGATCAGCTTCGGAGAGGATAATCTGCCAAAAGAAGGTGGTTACGTAATGATTCCGAATCATCAGGGGAAATATGATGCACTTGGAATTATGAGCACGCATAAAGAACCTTGCACGTTTGTGATGGATAAGGCAAAATCACATACAATTCTGGTAGGAGAATTTGTTGACCTTGTACAGGGAAAACGGCTGGATAAAAAAGATGTGCGCCAGGCGATGAGAATTATCAATCAGGTTGCAAAGGATGTGAAAAACGGGAAAAAATATATTTTGTTTCCGGAAGGCGGATATAAATTTAATAATAAAAATGTTGTCACAGATTTTAAAGCGGGAAGCTTTAAGAGTGCAGTAAAAGCAAAAGCACCGATCGTTCCGGTCGCGTTAATTGATTCTTACAGAGCCTTTAACAGCTTTGATATCGGACCGGTAGTTACGCAGGTGCATTATTTGAAACCTCTTTATTATGAGGATTACAAAAATTTAAAGACGATGGAGATTGCCGAAGAGGTAAAGCAGAGGATTGAAAGGGCGATTGAGGAGAATTTGTATCGAACGCATCCACAACATTGCAAAAAAGGAATATTCCATAAACGGTGAAAAAAGCGAAAAAGAGGACGATTATGTGGAGAAAAATACAGATTATCAGAAAATTTATGCAGAAATGTAAACGGGATCATATCAATGCGTTCGCAGCGCAGACCGCTTTTTTTATGTTGTTGTCGATGATACCGGCACTCATGCTGTTTAGTGGACTCATCCGGTACACACCCGTTTCGGAGGAAATGGTTGCAAATACGGTAAATGCATTTATGCCCTCTACGATAGCTCCGTTTGTGATATCTATTTTGCATGAGGTATACAGCCGTTCAGTTGGAATTCTGTCTGTGGCAGGAATTGCGGCCATGTGGTCGGCAGCAAAAGGCATCCAGTATTTGACAGATGGTTTAAATATTGTAAATGGCATAGAAGAGGATCGAAATTATATTGTTATGCGTTTTTCTGCTGTGTTAGACATGATATTGTTTCTTGTTGTCGTAATTACATTATTGGTCGTATTGGTCTTCGGGCATTCCCTGCAAAATATTTTAGAACGTCATATACCAATGCTTTCGTCTGTAACAGGCTTTATTTTGAAAATCCGTCTTTTTCCGTTGTTTATTCTATTGTTTGGATTCTTAGTGATCATTTATACCGCACTTCCAAACCGGAAAGCAACGATTAAAAGCCAGCTTCCGGGAGCATTGATCTGCACGGTTGCGCTCTATGTTTTTACGTTTGCATTGTCTGTTTATGTTGATTATTTTCATGGATTTTCTATGTACGGGAGTTTGACCACGATTATGTTGATCATGCTGTGGTTATATTTTGGTATGTATATCATTTTTGTGTGTCAGGAAGTGAATTGTTTTTTTGCAGAAGAAATTGAGCAATTTTGGCAGAAACATTCGTTTCGATTGTGGAAAAAAAGATAAAATAGGCAAAAAAAGTGTTGCATGAGAAAAATGCTTGTGCTAGAATGGTACAGTATATGAGATAAATGCGAAGAAGGTGCGTGGCATCTGCCACACAGTCTGGTATACTTTTTCAGAGAGGACATGTCTGCGGCTGAAAGCATGTCTATTACAGGTATCAGATGAATTTCCCACCAGAGCAGCATGGGTGAAACGATAGTAGTCCATGTCGTATGCTGCACGTTACGCAGATGAGAGTGTTTAAAATAACTTTATTTTAAAAAAACGGGTGGTAACGCGGAGTCACTTCGTCCCAGAGATTGGGGCGGAGTTTTTTTATTTCAAAAATTTATTCCACCAAAAGAAGGAGACAAGCATGAAAGAAAAATTAGAGCAGATCAGACAGAATGCGATCGCAGCGATTCAGAGCACAGATGATCTTGGAAAACTGAACGAAGTGCGTGTAAATGTACTTGGTAAAAAAGGAGAATTAACAGCTGTATTAAAAGGTATGAAGGATGTCAAACCAGAAGACAGACCGCTGGTTGGACAGATGGTAAACGAGACCAGAAGTGCGATCGAAAGTGCATTAGAAGAGAAAAAAACAAAATTAGAAGCAGAAGCATTAGAGAAACAGTTAGAGCAGGAAGTCATTGATGTGACACTGCCTGCGAAAGCAAACAAAGTAGGTCATCGTCATCCAAATACCATCGCATTAGAAGAGGTGCAGCGTATTTTTACGGGTATGGGTTACGAAGTATTAGAAGGACCGGAAGTTGAGTATGATTATTATAATTTCGAAGCATTAAATATTCCGGCAAACCATCCGGCAAAGGATGAGCAGGATACGTTTTACATCAATGACAAAATCGTGCTGCGTACGCAGACATCTCCGGTACAGGTTCGTACCATGGAGCAGAAAAAACCGCCAATTCGTATGATCGCTCCGGGACGTGTGTTCCGTGCCGATGAAGTGGATGCAACACATTCCCCGTCCTTCCACCAGATTGAAGGAATGGTCATCGATAAACATGTAACATTTGCCGATTTAAAGGGAACGCTTGCAGAGTTTGCTCGTCAGTTATTTGGACCGGATACGAAAGTAAAATTCCGTCCGCATCATTTCCCATTCACCGAGCCGAGTGCGGAGATGGATGTGACCTGCTTTAAATGCGGAGGAAAAGGCTGTCGTTTCTGTAAAGGCGAAGGTTGGATCGAGATTCTTGGTTGTGGTATGATTCATCCGAACGTACTTCGCATGAGCGGAATTGATCCGGATGAGTATTCCGGTTTCGCATTCGGTGTGGGATTAGAGCGTATCGCATTATTGAAATACGAAATTGATGATATGCGTCTGTTATATGAAAACGACGTTCGTTTCTTAAAACAGTTTTAAATAGAGATAATTTTCTTAAATTCAGATAGAGAAAGGACATAGAACATGAAAACTTCATTAAAATGGATCAAGGATTTAGTGCCGGGATTGGATGTCAGCGCACAGGAATATATGGATGCCATGACATTATCCGGCTCAAAAGTAGAAGGATACGAGCAAATGGATGCAGATCTCGATAAGATTGTCATCGGACAAGTGAAATCAGTAGAAAAACATCCGGATGCGGATAAATTAGTGATCTGTCAGGTAGACATTGGCCAGGCAGAGCCGATTCAGATCGTAACGGGAGCACCAAATGTGTTTGAAGGAGCAAAAGTGCCAGTTGTTTTGGACGGCGGACGTGTTGCAGGCGGTCATGACGGACAGAAAGTACCGGGCGGTGTAAAAATCAAAAAAGGAAAACTTCGTGGTGTTCCATCAAACGGTATGATGTGTTCCATCGAGGAGCTTGGTTCTACCTGCGATATGTATCCGGATGCAGCAGAAGATGGATTGTACATCTTAAAAGAAGATGCGCCGGTTGGAGAATCCGTAGTCACTTATTTAGGTTTGGATGATGTGGTGGTAGAGTATGAAATCACATCAAATCGTGTCGATTGTTTCGGTATTTTAGGTATTGCGCGTGAAGCTGCCGCAACATTTGATAAGCCATTTGTTCCGCCGGTTGTCACAGAGACCGGGAACAGTGAAAATGTAAACGATTCTGTAAAAGTAGATGTGCAGGCTGCGGATCTGTGTCCGCGTTATACGGCTCGTCTGGTAAAAAATATTAAAATTGCACCTTCACCGGAATGGATGCAGCGTCGTCTGGCTGCACAGGGGATTCGTCCGATTAACAATATCGTCGATATCACAAACTATGTGATGGAAGAATATGGACAGCCAATGCATGCATACGATTTTGATACAATTTCCGGCGGACAGATCGTGGTTCGTCGTGCAAATAAAGATGAGAAATTTACAACATTAGATGGTCAGGAACGTATTTTAGATGATTCCGTACTGATGATCTGTGATGCCGAAAAGCCAATTGGTATTGCTGGTATCATGGGTGGCGAAAACTCCATGATCACAGATAATGTGAAGACGATGTTGTTTGAGGCAGCCTGCTTCGATGGAACGAATATCCGTCTTTCCAGTAAAAAACTTGGCATGCGTACAGATGCATCTGCAAAATTTGAAAAAGGATTAGATCCAAATACCGCAATTGAAGCAATGAACCGCGCCTGCCAGTTAATCGAAGAACTCGGTGCCGGCGAAGTAGTTGGCGGTGTCGTGGATGTATATCCTGAAAAACGGGAAGGATGGGAAATTCCGTTTGAGCCAGATCGTTACAATCAATTGTTAGGAACGGACATCGCGCCAGAAACGATGATCGGTTATTTCAAAAAGATTGATCTTGGCTATGATGAGAAAACAAATATGATTCAGATTCCAAGCTGGAGACAGGATTTACTGTGCCGTGCAGATATCGCAGAGGAAGTGGCACGTTTCTATGGATATGCAAATATTCCGACGACTTTGCCATCCGGAGAATCTACTGCAGGTAAAATCTCATTTAAAATGCGTGTAGAAGAAGAGGCTAGAAATATTGCAGAGTTCTGTGGATTCAGCCAGGCAATGACCTATTCCTTCGAGAGTCCGAAGGTATTTGAAAAATTACGGATTCCACAAGATTCTGAGCTGCGCAAAACAGTGGATATCTCGAATCCGCTGGGAGAAGATTTCAGTATCATGCGTACGACACCGTTAAATGGTATGATGATTTCTCTTTCGAATAACTTTAACCGTAGAAATAAAGATGTTCGTCTGTATGAACTGGCAAATATTTATCTGCCAAAGCAGGTTCCGGTAACCGAACTGCCGGATGAGCGTCTGCAGTTTACACTTGGTATGTATGGTGAAGGTGATTTCTTTACCCTAAAAGGTGTGGTAGAAGAGTTCTTTGGCAAAATCGGTATGCATAAGAAACCGGAATACGATCCGAAATCTGGTAGAGATACCTTCCATCCGGGTCGTCAGGCAAATATTTATTATGATGGAAAACTGGTTGGATATATGGGTGAGATCCATCCGCTGGTGTCCGCATCTTATGCAATCAAAGAACGTGTCTATATCGCCGTTTTAGATTTGCCTACGATCGTAGAATTCGCAACCTTTGATCGGAAATATACCGGTATTGCAAAATATCCGGCAGCGAGCCGTGATATCAGTATGGTGGTTCCAAAAGAGGTACTTGCCGGTGAAATCGAACATATTTTTGAGGAAAAAGGCGGTGCTTATCTGGAGTCTTATCAGTTATTTGATATTTATGAAGGCGAACAGATTAAAGAAGGATTTAAATCAATGGCTTACTCTTTGACTTTCCGCGCAAACGATAAGAATCTGGAAGAAGCAGATATTACAGCTGCAATGAACCGGATCTTAAAAGCGCTGGAAGCAAAACAAATTGAACTGCGTCAGTAGGAGAAGTAAGAATGGATGTAAAAGATTTTGATTACGATCTACCACAGGAGCTGATCGCTCAAGATCCCTTAGAGGATCGTTCCAGCTCACGCCTGATGGTGTTAGATCGTGAAACCGGTGCGGTTACGCACCGGGTCTTTAAAGATATTGTAGAGTACCTTAAACCGGGAGATTGCCTGGTGATCAATAATACAAAAGTAATTCCGGCACGTCTGTATGGTGCAAAAGAAGGTACACAGGCAAAAATTGAGATTCTGCTTTTGAAACGAAGAGAAAACGATATCTGGGAGACACTGGTAAAACCAGGAAAGAAAGCAAAGATTGGTACAAAAATTATTTTTGGAGACGGTTTATTGATGGGTGAAGTAGTGGATATTGTGGAGGAAGGCAATCGTTTGATTCAATTCCACTATGAGGGTATTTTTGAAGAAATCCTAGATCAGCTTGGCCAGATGCCGCTGCCTCCATATATTACACATCAGTTAGAGGATAAAAATCGCTATCAGACTGTATATGCAAAGTATGATGGTTCTGCAGCCGCACCGACAGCTGGACTTCATTTTACACCAGAACTGTTACAGCAGATTCGTGAAATGGGCGTTGAGATTGCAGAAGTAACGCTGCATGTCGGACTCGGTACTTTTCGTCCAGTAAAAGTCGAGAATGTGCAGGATCACCATATGCATTCCGAATTTTACCGTATCGAACAGAAGGAAGCGGATAAGATCAACCGTGCGAAAGCCGAAGGTCATCGGGTATTTGCTGTGGGCACAACGAGTACCCGGACATTGGAATCTGCGGCCCAGCCGGATGGAACGCTCTGTGAGAAGAGTGGATGGACGGATATTTTTATCTATCCGGGATACCAATTCAAGGTCATTGATGGGCTGATCACAAATTTTCATCTTCCACAGTCCACACTTGTCATGCTCGTATCTGCATTGGCAGGCAGAGAACATGTACTGCAAGCCTATGAAGAAGCAGTCAAAGAGCGCTACAGGTTTTTCTCGTTTGGAGATGCCATGCTCATATTGCCACATGAAACGGTTTAGTTGTACGATGCTTGCGAAATTTTCTGTTTTGTTGTATGATAAATGAAAATATTAGCAGTCGACAGTAAAAATGACACCGTTTCAGGTGAATGGGCAGGAGGTAGCTGTTTGTCTTATTGCAATTTGAGACCAGTAGGGGAGAGCACTGGAATTGCATAACGATAAGTCGGACAGCATGGAAAGGAGAGTTTTATGACAGAAAAGAGAAGGTATAAACGTTTGGATTTGGATGTGTCTCTGGAAATGGAACGTTTAGACGAAGAAGGTATGACGACATTGCGTTATGCTCATGTACAGGTGAAAGATATTTCCAGATCCGGTATCGGTTTTTTATCAGCACAAAAATTGGAAATTGGCAGTTATTATGATGCAAAAATTCAGATTTGGACGAAGGAGGTCATTGATGCCGTGATTGAAATTGTGCGTCGTGATCGAGAAGGGGATGGCTATCATTATGGTGGCGTCTTTATTGGCATGATGGATACCGATGCATTAAAAATCGATATATATCAGATTTTTAATGACAAATAAAAAATAGAGTGGCTCTATGCTTCAAAACATAGAGTCATTCTTTTTTTGTCGTTGCAAAATGCCTAGCAAAGAAGCTTTGACTGTTTCGGAAAGATAGGTCACAATCTGTTTGGAATTTCGTTCTTTTTTGTTTTTGATCCAATCGATGAGCATGCCGGCAAGTGCTTCCGTATAAAACTGACAAAGGAATTGTTTATACTCAGTATCAAGTTGTACATTACATTCCTGTTCTGCACGATGGATGATCGCTGTAGTTACATCATAAAAATCATTGCAAAAGAAACGTTTCATCTCATCGCGTCCGATGGAATCGTACGCGCAGTTGAGAATGTAGTCGTTCTTTTCTATATAATCGATAACAAATGTGATTACCTCTTTGTAATCTGTCAAGAAATCAAAATTTTTTACAACCTCAATGGCTTCTTCCTCTAATGTCCATTTCAATAAAGAATAAATATCCTCAAAATGATAATAAAATGTTTTTCGATTTAGACCACAATTTTGGACAATTTCGCTTACTGTAATTTTAGAAAACGGTTTCGTTTTCATTGCTTCCTTGAGGGATTGTGCCAACATTTTTTTCGTATTTCGTGATGTGATCTCATATTTCATATAATCAAACCTCCAAAGTTAAGATGGGTACTTACTAACATACATTATGCGTGTTCTTTGTTATATTTTCAATAGCAAAATATGGACAGATGTCCGATTTTGTTGCTGTTCATATTATACTTACGCGTTATATGAGCGTAAGTGTTGCAAACGGTACTTTATTGGCTACCCGAAACTTTATCGGCTCCACCACTCTTTGAAAGGAGGATGCACGAAAAATATCTCAACTGGGGGATTCCTATGCGGACGTTTCCGGGATTCGGCGGATGCAGCGGACAGGGCTTTCGCAAACAGATGTGGCTAGACAGAAATGAAGTCGAGTTTCGGATGGGCGGGGTGCGATGCTTTATTTTTGCTGTTTTCCGAATGTCGTACAGTCTGCACGCAGGTGTA
>JBJENW010000005.1:0-5246 GCA_051880395.1 Lachnospiraceae bacterium
CATCTGTTTGCGCCACCCCTGTCCGCTGCGTCCGCCGAATCCCGGAAACGTCCGCATAGAAACTCACCCGGTTGAGATATTTTCCGCGTCCCGCCTTTTTCAAAGAGTAGTGGGACCAATACAGTTTCGGGTGGTCAACACCGTCCCGTCCGCAACACTTACACCCATATAAAACGTAAAGATTATGTGCAATGCCCGATGACAAAAGGGTTGATTGAAATTTCCCGCGTAGTGTTCTCCATGATATTTAATCCCTGTTTCTTTCATCGAATCACAACGTGACAATCCTGCTACAATACTGCAGCATTTTCTCATCATGCGTTACAAGAACGATCGTCTTTCCAGTCTGATTCATATCTTTCAGCAATTCCATGATCTTTATCCCGTTTTGTCTGTCCAGACTTCCGGTCGGCTCATCTGCCAGAATGATATCACATTTCTTTAACAGCAAACGCGCGACTGCAATTCGCTGCTGCTCTCCTCCCGAGAACTGATAAATTTTTTTCTGCAGAATATCTCCCGGTAAACCTGTTTTTTCCAATGCCTGCTGCATTTTCTGACAGCGAAAAGCCTTCTTTTCCCGGGGCATGACAATTTTCAGATTATCGTAAACGCTTTCGTCATCGATCAGCGCAAAATTTTGAAACAGGTATCCGATCCGATCGTTTAAAAGCTGCCTGACCTGTTTTCGTTTTTTTCGATCGATCACTTTCCCATCATACAGTACCGTTCCGCCACATTCCTCCTGCAGACCGATGATATTCAAAAGCGTCGTCTTTCCTTTTCCACTTTCTCCTCGAATCCCTAGAAATTCACCTTTCTGTATTTCAAGGTTAAAATTTTGCAAAATCGTATGTGTTCCATATGTTTTTTCAATATTTTTTAGTTCAATCTGTGCCATTCTTATTCACCTCTTATCGAATTTACCGCTTTTTTCCTACTATACCTTTGCATCATGCACAGGCACAAAAGTATTTCTAATACCGCAAACCACCAAAAAACGTTTGAGATCCACAGAATCAAAAAAACTGTTATGAGCAGATTCATCAATGGAAACAGGCTCAATGCTTTCCATGGAATTTTTCCCATTAACCGGTAAACCCCGATTTTTTTCTTTTGAAATTCGAGATAGATCAAAAGGCTTGAAACTGCCGCTAACAGATATGAGAGGATATTTAGCACAAAATAGATGCCATTCTGCCATATCTCTAGTTTATTGTTTGAAACAGATAATTTTGTTGTGTATTCCAGCGGGTTCAGATTTACACATTTATCTACATTCAGTGTGTGCATTTGTTTTTTTATTTCTGCCACCACATCTTCTTTGTAAAACACGGACTCAATGTTTAAAGAAGTTCCTTTTTCCACGCCGTGCAAAAACAAAATGCTGTCGTATCCGTACAATCCCGGCGATGACAGATCAGCGTATGTCTGCCCGTCCTGTATGTATTGAACTTTTGTATCTTTTTCTTCCTGAAACAGCTCCATTATTTCCTTTGTATATTTTTTGTAATGCTGTGGAATACAGATACACTCCTGCCCTTTTTTTAAATGCATCTTGCGGATCCGTGCCCCGTTTTCATCCCGCACATCGATCATGGAGAGCATATTTTCGGAAAAGATCATGAAATTTTCTTCCAGATAATCCGGATCGTATGCCGGAAGTTTTTTCTTTAAAATGTTCAGCTTCGTGTATTCCGTTTCCGGCGGGGCATAATTGTATACCTGCGAATCCGGTATGGTTTGCAGAAACTGGTTCATTTTTTCGGAAGCATCTTTTTGCACAATATCCGAATCAAACAGATACAGATTCTGACTTTCCGCTGCTTTTTGTGCCTGGATACTATCATATGCAATGTAAATTCGTTCTCCCAGATCGCGCATACCGAACAAAAGGAAAGCGGTCATTACACTTTTTACCAGGAATACACCTGCAAAAATCATTTTTCTGTTCTTTTTCTGCTTAATCGAAGCGATCAGATCCATCCGGCGAATAAACGGCGATGCCAGGAAAGCCGCAAGCACATAAACCACACTTAGCATTTCCAGAAGCCACATACTGATTTTGATGTAAACAGCAAGTCTCTCTTTTTGCATGACCAGAATATAGATACACATCCCACCCATCACAAAAAAAGAGCTTTTGAGTGTCTGTATATACATTTCCCACATGATCGAAAAGGAAACTCTGGCACTGCTCCATCCATTTAGTTTCAATATTCCCATTTTTTTGGAACGTGAGGCATAATAGGTCAGAATGCATAACATACTAAAAAGAAAAAGTAGACAGAAAAAACGGATATTATTTGTATTTATCATATCTGAAAAAGAATAACCGGGATTACTGGTATCGATTCTATATCGATATCCACTTTCCGTCAGTATTTTTTCTACCTGTTTCTTTTTCGTTTCCACCTGCGTTTGTAGTGTAAAGTCCGTGACATGTTTGGACAGATCCAGATTTGTCTTTTGATAGATCCGTTTTTCTTTCGGAAAAATACTTTTTTGTTTTCCTTCCTGCAGATCTTTTGGGGCGTTTAGCAGCGTGTAAGTGATATGATTATTTCCAAAATCATATTCTCCATAGTTACGCACATAAAGCATTTCGTCTGTTTCTTTTGCGATGCTTTCTATTTCTTTCAAGGTTATACTATTTCCTAAGATCGTAAAATCGTAGACAGGATCTTTTGTAATATATACCAGCTTATCTGCTACTAGAAGAAAATAAAAAATGGAAAATATCGATAGCAGTATGCCGATAAAATGAAATATTTTTTTCATTGTTTTGTTGCTCCTTTATCTAGAATTCTTTTCCCATTACTGGTTGTCCAAGCGCTTGGCAAATTCAGTATATATTATTTTTTTCCTCATTGATAGTGCCAAAATGCGAACGTAAAAAAACGTTTTGGTGCCAAAGTGCGAACGTTCTCTCTTTGGTTCTATTGAAAATGGCTTTTTTGATTTAAATTTTTTTTAAAGCATTTTTAATAGAAAGGAGCCATTTTTATGAGTTTAATGATAGGAATTTTTACTATTTTACTAGTTTAAATGATTCCCCGAACAAGGTTTCATATTGATCAACTAATAGTTTTCCACGAATTTCATCATGCATCAACTCCATAAGCCAAAAAGCTTGTTTGTAACATTCCTTTACTACACTTTCTGGCTTTTGGAGAAAATACAAGCAATCTGCGATATTACATATTGTAATTCCCAAATAGATTCCCCGTCCGCATTGCATACATATCTCCAAAAATTGACGATTTAGCTTTTCTGCTTCTTCAAATCTGCTTACTTCCTCATAAGCCGCAGCCAAATTCATAAGAATTCGACTAGCTGATAAATATTGAAAATTCCACGGGATTACACTATTCTGATGATAGTTCCACATTCCTTCTAATATTCTAACAGTTTTTTCTTTTTTACCTTCTTCGCAATATAACGTTGCCACATAATTTACGATATCCTCCTCCTGACTGCTTAACCATGTATCATCTAATTTCATTACATCGCAATCCTTCGTAAGTGCCAATGCCTTCAGACTTTTCTCGATTGTTTCGTTAATCGTCAGCTCTCCCTCTGCCTGTGCAAGTACAATCCCTACAAAATCCACATACTGCCGATTTTTGAGATTTCGCTCATACTCACTGCTTCCGTCTTTCTCCTCCTGCTGCATTTGTTCACGCAGCTTCGCATAGAGCTGTTCTGCTTCTTCTAAATGCTGCGTAGAAATACATCGATTGATGTCCCTTCTCATCTGTAACACTTCAAACTCATGCACCGGCAGCAATGGCTGTCCAATTTCCTGATGCAGGTCAAAGTATTCTTTTAGCAGTTGAAATGTATTTCGATTCGGCTTATGAATCCCACGCTCGATTCGTGAAATCGTCCGATAATCCACCTGCATCTCATCTGCCATTTTTCTCTGGGAAATCCCTCTATGTTCTCTCTCTCGGCGCATGATCTCTGGCAATAGCTCCACTTCACGCTGCTCACATTTCTGCCAGATCCGAATCTCGCCTTCCGGAAATTCTCGTCCATTTCCGTATGTTTCATATACCCACCGCAATGCTTCGTACTGCTTATGATACGTGTTATATTCTGTCTCGTCCTTCTGTTTTCCGCACTCCTGCATCAATAACTGCAACATTTGTGGCAGATGAAACAACAGTCCATTTTTCGTCAATAACTCTAGCGCTTTTTCTAACTCCTGCCTGAATACTCCCTGTTGTTTCAAAATATCCCGAAATAACCATACCGCCTTCGGGTATAAATCTGCTCTCAGTATTTCATCGGAATAATTTTTTTCCATATATACTAAGATTTTCTGTATGCTTTCATACGGAATCACATGACCATTTTTGACATGCTGCTCCATCCAGTAAAGCAGCATCAGCATTTCCGAAAAGCCGATCCGATACGTTTCGATCTTATATCCTTCCAAAATATGCGGCATTGTCAACTCCACTGCCTTTTGTAACAGCCGTTCCGCTTTTTGACTGTCCCGTTCGTGCTCGTCTGCCAAAATCGCCTCCATCCGTAACAAATCCTGTTGATACAACGACTGACTGCTCTTTTGCATCTTTTTATAAAGTTTGATATTCTTTTCTGCCAGTTCGTATTTTCGATCAGACAACGCTTTTTCTATTTCTTGTTGTTGCGCATAAATCTCAAAATCCTCCACCGAATCGATCAATTCCAACTGATACGCCGATATCCCTAATCTTGAAAACAGAGCTTCTAACACCATACGCTCCGGCAGAGTGCTTCCCATCTCAAACCTCGCAACCACTGCTTCACTGCAAATCCCCTTACAAAGATCTTCCCTAAGAACGTTTCGCTTCTTTCGCTCCTGTCTAAATAATTCCGCTAATTGCAACTGTTCCATGCTATCCCATTTTTCTCCTAATATTGCTTTTTTTCTTTGTTATGTGCGTATATTTTAGCTATCAAACAGTATACATAATCTTGAGCAAAAAAGAAACTGTTTTCAGTGTTGGAAAAAAAGTTCAACTTTTTATATGCGATTTTGTCATCCAACAAGGAATTTCTTATTTTTCCAAAGAATCTTTTTTACTCTCCCTTTTCCACCATACAAGTTTTCTCACAGAAACAGATTCCGTATTTGATCAGTTTCTGATAACCCTTACCTAAAAACGGTGCGGCATATGCTTTCTCCTCGATCTGGGCGAGTGCCGCTTTGCACCCTTCTTCCATCTCCGTAAATTTCTTTCGGTATTTAAATT
>JBJENW010000006.1:0-5159 GCA_051880395.1 Lachnospiraceae bacterium
TCCATCCTTTGAAATATAAGATGCGGTGCGATAGCTCAGATAATAATAAGCAGCGATGGCTTTTATTTCATTGTAAACATGCATCTGCGTTCTTTTCCCATCTACTTTTTTTACTAGTGAGGTATACGCTTTTTTTCGTTTTTTCTCATTCATACGAAAAAAAGGAGTTGCAATTTCTGAAACATAGCGCATTGTAGAATTATGCTCGTCTGCGGATACTGCTTTTAAATAAAGTACGTTTTTTTCTTCTGTATTTTTATCTTTTGAAATATCATCTTCATCTGTTGGAAATTTCAATTTAATTGTCTGGCCTATTTTCGGGTCGTACGAAGATTCTTCTTTTTGAATCATTGTTTTAAAATAGTTCGGTGTTACTTCAAGTCCCCAACCATCTTTGTCCCTTCTCATTTCATAGACTTTTACTTCTTTCCGAATCCGGTCCCATATCCGATTTGTATCGAGTCCATTCTCCCGTTTTGCGTTGTCGATTTCTAGATTCGAAAGAACTTCCAATTCACAGATAAACGAATACAGATAATCACAATTATATGAAAACCAGTCCTTCTCATTCTGACCAAATCGACAGAGGTTCGGAAAACGCGTCCACAAAATACTGTTCAACAACTGAGACAGATTTACAATTGACCCGATCAGATTGTTTTGCAGTGTGTGATCGATTTCCGCTAATCGGTCTGCACGCGTGCAAGCTTCTGTTTCCTTTTGTTGTTCGTTTTCTTTTGCCAGTCCTTTTTCCTGTTTTTGAACAGTATCGTTTAACCGCAGCATCGGTACCGGAAAAAATTCCCGTTCCTGTCCATGTTTATCGATAAAACGCTGCCGTTTCACAGCCTCCACGATCACAGGCTGATTCGTCAAAAGCATGATATCCGAATCAAAATCCGCACCGTTTAATCGTTCCATCAGATTGTGATGAATCGAGTTGACACAGACGATCGAATCAGAGAGAGTAAAATACTCTTCGATAAAAGCATTGGATGTATTTTTTGCCAAAAACAGATTGCCCATTGTAATATGTGGGGATCTGGCACCGCACAATTCACTTCCGTTTTCAAACATGGTACAGACAATTTCATTCTCAGAAAGTGCCGCATATTGTTTTCCGTTGACACAGACTGGTTCCGGTTTTTGCGGGATTTGATAGTCTTTCAAAGTTGCACATAAAAACTCAATCGGGTTTCCAAACAGGGTCGCATAGGTTCCTGGGATCAAGAAACGTCCCTGTTGGACTTGATCTTTGATCTTTTCATTTTGGCGATACAATATATCCCGGCAGAAAGGTGCGTAAAAAAATTCGTCCGAATAAGAAAGCAGTTGTCTTGCCAGTGCTTCTTTATAAAAATACATATCTTCTGCCGTTGGATTGTTTGGTTGAGATTCCTCCTGTTCGTCCTCTTCGTCAGACAGAAAAGCCTTACGGTTTAGGTATTCCAGAAATTTTTTTGGATCGCTCTGAATCTCTTTCCAATTTTCCTGGAATGGTTTTATAAGGTCTTTTGATTCTTCCTCGTTTAATCCAAGCGTATTCAAGAGCTGATAATTGGTTTGTACCATGTTTCCGTATCGGGAAGGAACATCGGTTTTTACAATTCCGAAAGTGATCTTTGTGCCGCATTTGACTTCGTTCAGCCAGCTTGTGAACGCTTTTTTTAATCCGCGCTTACTGTCTGTTTCTCCATCATAAAATTTGAGATATTTCAAACTGCTTTCCGTGATCACGATTTTGATATCTGCGACATCCTTCGCCAGAGTCACACCGTTCAATTCGCTTACACTCGTCACTCCGTTATCCTGAAACCATTTTTGCAGTCTCGTCCGAAAGCCACAGGATTTGAAGAAACGATTCCGCAAAAGCAGCATGTGCTTGTCTTTCATGTTTTCTTCCAGCACATCCTCAAACACACTTTCATCGATGAGGCATTCGCCATCCCAGATTTTATTTTTTACAGGGATGGAATCCGAATAATCGGTGGTAAGATAGCCTTTTTCATCGGCAGTTACATTCATGCCGGAGGTTTGAAAGACACTTTCCTGGTCACGGATCAGTAAAATGGATTTCTTCGGAACAGAGAACGATGATTGCATCTCGCTCATCGTCAGTGCCTTGTAGGCTTCCATAGAGACAAGCTGCGCTTTTGGAATATCTTCTGTTTCTGTAATCCCGCAGTTACTCCAGTTCTCCATATCTGCATACAGATCTTCTAAAATGAAAAGGCAGCTTCCGCTTTTTGCTGCACTTGCGCTTCTTTTATAGCGGACATATTTTTTGCCGTTACAGGTAAAACCGTGTTCGTACAAATAGCTGCGGAGCTCTTTGTATGTTAAATTCACATTGATCAATGCATCAAAATAGCCGAGAAACAGTTCGTTTTTTGATTTTTTCGGAGGAATCAAGTGAGTCATATGGTTCTTTTTGCAGAGCTTCAGTAGCTGTTCGGTCTCCATACTTTGTTTCAATACATGATGAAACTCTTTCGATGTTTTTTTTGTTTCAATCGTGTCAACAATTTCCAAAACAATTTTTTCCGTTCCTTTTTTTACACCATTCTCTTTTATTTCTTTGTATTTGATTATTTTCTTGTCCTTTGCGATTTCCGCACTCTCTTCGTCAGAGATTTTTTTGGAAAAACACATCTTGCCATTTAAGGACAAAATTTTATAATATGCATGTGCCATTGAAAACATTCTCCTTTGTCTTTGTAGTTGACATTATTATAGCATACCGATAAGATGAGGAATATAAAAAACAGTAAAAAAACGCGAAATTTTGCTGTCAGCTTTTTTGTGAAAGAATAAGAAGTGCCTATAAATAAGGGTTTTATCGATTTTTTGCACCCTCATGTAAATCCATCTAATGGTATGATGGATGCGGTTTGCGAAAGGAGTGGCTGATGCGTATGAAGAAAAGAAACAACATCGATTTTGAAAACCTGGCACACGATGTGATTCATTTTTGTCAAGAATGGGGGATGTGGGATGGCATTTCGATTTATACTGGTGGGAAGAGGTATTCCTATTCCAAGCAAAGACAGAAGGTACTTGGTCTGGAGCATGTGAAAGTAAGATGTTGTACGGATAAACAAATTGACAGAGCAACATCGTATTATAGCGGAGAGGACTGCAATGGAAATCTGATCTATAAAAGCTATGCAAACCCGGAGCATCTTTTTGAGATGAATTACGATGGTGTACTCTATGATCTCCTGGTGTATGGCGAGTATGAAGTGGAACTGGCCGATCTATCAGATCGAGCGATCAAGAAAATGATGCAGTCTTCGATATACAACTTCTGTTACGGACTCCAAACTTCTTCTGGGGGTTACTTTGATTTGGAAGAGGAGATGTATACATATGTGGAAGATTTCATGGAGCGGAGAGCAGGATGGGATCCGATGGAGTTTGATTCCTACGAGGACTATGTTGCACTAACTGGTGATGACTGGGAGTACAAAGAATGGCAGGAGGAATACTTGGATGATCAGGAACGTACGATTGAGGAATTTTCCACACAGGAGGAATATTTGGATTATCTGGAGCGCACGATTAGGGAAAGAGAAGAAGAAGTCGAAAAGTCACGTGACTGGTATTGGGATTTTCGGGGTGAGATCCGCGAAAATCACTTTTATCTGACAGAGTTTTCAGATGTTGTATCGGATATAAAAGCGGAATTTCGTCAGATTTTCGAACGGTACGGTCTGTGGTATGAAATCGGATGCTCTTGGGGTCTGACAGCCTATCGAGGTTAGGTTCTATCGGACTTCAAAACGTATTCATTTTTCACACTCGAAAGGAGAACCTATGGGACATATTTATGTAATGAGCGATGTACACGGAAACTATGAAAAATACAAAAAGATGTTGGAAAAGATTCATTTTTCAGAGGATGATCTTTTGTATATGCTAGGCGATGTGCTGGATCGGGGCGAAGCTTCGATGAAAGTCTTAAACGACATGATGCTGCATGCCAACATTCTCCCGATCATCGGAAATCACGAGTATATGGCGATGCAGTGCCTGACGTTTCTGATGACAGAAGTGACAGAGGAGAGTATTGCGCATTTGGACAGTTCTTTTTTACAGGGAATGCTAGAATGGCAGAGTGTCGGCGGGCAGTCGACGATCGAGGAATTCCAGAAGCTGTCGATGGAACAACGAGAGGATATTCTGGATTATCTGGGGGAATTTACGCTGTACGAAGAAGTCGTAGCAGGTGGAAAGAAATTTGTGCTGGTGCATGCGGGGCTGTCAAATTTTCAGCTCCAAAGAAGTCTGGACGCATACGACATCTTTGAAATGATCTTCGAAAAACCGGATTATAGTAAAGTATATTTTCCAGACAAGTACCTTGTGACAGGTCATACGCCGACACGCCTTATTCCACAGAATCCAAATCCCGATTTCATCTATCAGGCGAATCATCACATTGCCATCGATTGCGGATGCGGGTATGACGGACAGTTGGGGTGTATCTGCCTGGATACGAGGGAGACGTATTATACGTAACATATGTTAGATGAAAAGCGATTGTTCACATCTGTGTTGCGCGCAGTTTAACAACAACTTTCTATTTAGCCGATTAATTCTTATGCGGACGTTTCCGGGATTCGGCGGGGGATGCGCACAGGGGCGGCTGGTTCAAAAGTGGCTAGACAGAAATGAAGTCGAGTTCGGACGGGCAAAATTGCGATGCTTTATTTTTGCCGTCTTCCGTATGTCGGACAGTCTGCACGGATTTGTACGCCAGAGTAAGAATCAAAGGTGGATTCTTTCTCTGGCGTACAAATCCGCACAGCCTTTCCGCCTTACGGCAAGACAGCAAAGGCATCGCAATTTTACCCGCCCGAGCTCACTAACATTTCTGTCAAAGCCACTTTTGAACCAGCCGTCCCTGTGCGCATCCCCCGCCGAATCCCGGAAACTGTGTATTGGAACCGAAAGATAATGATAAAATTTGTATACTGTAAAAATTCTAGGAAATACATGAAAAGCAGGTGGATATACTGATAAATATTGATTTTTTTAAAGTGGAAAATACCGTCATAAACCGTAAAAAATAGTTTTATCAAATATATTTTTATAATTGAACACTTCTGAAATTTCGGCTTAATAATAGTAGATTTTATTTGTCGGGAAAACCACAA
>JBJENW010000007.1:0-5156 GCA_051880395.1 Lachnospiraceae bacterium
CGGTGTGGAAGTGCCGGAAATGTTAATAGAACCTCTGCTTAGAAATGGCATAGGCAAAAGAACTGATGATGTAGCAATGGTCACGAAACGAATTGCGGAAAGCTATACACAGGAAATCATGAAAAAGCTGATGGCACATGGCTATAAGGAAGATTTAGTTCATCTCTATATCATAGGCGGTGGTGGCTGTCTGGTGAGGCACTTTTCAGATTTGACAGAAAAGGGAAATGTAACTGTCATTTTCGATATTTGTGCAAATGCAAAGGGATATGAGGCTTTGGCAGAGATGAAGCAGCGCATGAGAGGAAAAACTGCATGAGAAAAACATACAAATCAAGCAATGTGCGATTCTGCATGGAGGATGAGAACCAGCGCCGGACATGGGAGTATCTACAGAGTTTAACCCGAAAGGACAGCTCCTATGGAAAGGCACTTTCAGATGCCTTTGTATTAGTTCTGGATGGAAAGGTATCAAAGGGAGAAGCAGAAGAACTTTGTTTTTCCACATCGGTGGCTGAGAAAGCTATAAGTGAAGGAAACATTCCATGCGGAAAGATGCTTTCGGAGGATGCTTTTCGTGAAGGCTTGAAAGTGACAGCGGAACATATTGAGGACAGCGTTGCAGAACGAATTTCAAAGATGCAGGAAGCGTTTTTAAGGCAGTTGACGAAGGAACTTGAGGAACATGTCCTAAGAATCGTTTCGGGCGAGGATACGCCTCACAGAGAGCAGTACGAGGAAGAAACGGAGCAAGTGTCAGAGACGGATATGTCGGATGCCATGATGTCGATGGCACTTGCCATGGGTGAATAGGCGGTACCGAAAATGGGAACCCACTTTGGCGCTTGGTATCCACTTTCAAGGTGGAAGCCTATGATATGGTACCGAAAGTATTTTATTCGGTACCGTCACCTATAGCGAATGACGGGGCATTTTGCCGGAATGAGCAGTCTGCCATGGGGATTTTGCAATGGCAGACTATGACACTCGCAGAGTGGCATCAGCCTCGCAGAGCGCCTACCTTTGATACGCAGTGTCAAAGGTAATAAGGCGTTACTTTTGACAAAAGTAACAAAAGAGCCAGCAGAGCTGGCGATACTTCTCGAACTGCTAATGTTCGAGAAGGTTCTTACACAGCAGCATTTAGAGTACGAACAGAAGAAAGAAGGTGAGATGATTGGCAGCAAAAACGATTTCTTTCCCAAAAGGGAAAGGGCATCTTACACATAATAACCGTGATTTTATCAGCAAAAATGTGGTACCCGAACGGACATCTTGGAACCGAATTTATATGCAGGAATCTTTGGAACAAGCGTATGAGAAATGTTTTGGGCAGGCACTTCAAGATTATAATGTAGCGCAAAAGCGTAAGGACAGGAGAAAAGAAAATTATCTGAAGGAGATAGAAAATTCCGGCAATAAGGAAAAGACGTTCTATGAAAATATCGTTCAGATAGGGAAAAAGGAAGATACTCCTGTGGTGGATGAAAACGGTAATCTTACAGAGGAAGCAAAGTCAGCCATTGAAATATTGGAGCAGTATGCAAAAACCTTTCAGGAACGTAATCCGAATTTGTATCTGTTCAATTGTGTCATGCACCTGGATGAAGCAACACCGCATTTGCATATTGATTATATTCCGGTGGCTCATGGATATAAAACAGGCATGGAAACACGCAACAGTCTTACAAAGGCATTACAACAGATGGGATTTGCAAAGGCGGTCAGTAAAAAGGAAAATGAAACAGTTGCGTGGCAACAAAGAGAACGATCCTATTTGACGGATCTTTGCCGGGAGAAAGGCATTGACATAGAGGTGCTGGGAATACAGAGAGATAATCTTAGCCTGCCGGAGTATAAAGCTGCAATGCGTGAAGTAGAAGCGCTGGAACAACAGGCAGAGGAAATGGAGATACATAACAAGGAGCTTGCTACACAAGCCGGGGATTTGGCGAAGCAGATTGATGAACTGGAGGCAAGGGATAAAAGCAATCAGGAATTACTTGAGAAGCATGATCTGAGAGCAACTACCTTAAAGACCATTTCAAAAGAAGTAGATGCAGAAACCAAGAAGATAAAAAGTGCAGCAATTCCGGTCAATCATCTGTTTGGCGGTGAGGAATATGTCAAGGTAAAGAAAAGTGATTGGAATAAGATTATGGATGCTTTCAGCCGGGCAGTATCAAGGAATCATTTGTTGGAAAAATATGAAAAGAAAATATCTGCTTTGGAGAAGAAAATAGCAACCCTTACTGACCAGATAGAGAAGTTAAAACAGTTTGTGGCATCAAGGGGACTTGGGGAGGCGTTTGTAGAGTTTGTAAAATCGCTGGCACCAAAATCCTTCAAGCAAAAACTGGAAGAGAAAAAAGCGGATGCAGCGGAGCAGAATCGACAGAGAAAGACAACACAACAGGAAATGCCGGATAAGAAGAAAAAATTGCAGCAGGAAATGTAAATTTGAAGAAAGCGAGGAACGTACAATGAATTTGACTTATGAAAAATGTGGAGATTATTTGATACCAAACATAATTCCTAATCCAGAGCCGGAAGGAGAACTGAGAAAGTTTGGATTAATGCGGAAACATTATTTAAAAGAATATAAGAGTGGCATTTATCAGGGAATGGTTCTAAGTGGAAAGCTAAAGGAACATCTGCTCATGGTGCAGGAACAGGCAGAGTTACAGTTTGATGTGCTGGTGGAGCAGATGGCAGAACGTGAGGGAGTAACGGAGCAGTTGAAAGAAGAAAATCAGATGCTTTGGGTACAGAGGATGAATAATATCCGGGCGAGGGCAGAGGAAATTGTAAGAGAAGAGATGCTACGGTGATTGTTACATGACATATCAGAAGGCTGGTCTAGATGATCAGCCTTCTGTTGGTCATATATATTAATTTGAACGTAAATACTAATCAGAGTTAAACGATAGTGGAAGCTTATGGAGGTAGATACATGGCAGATATGAAGATATATGGGTATATGCGTGTTTCATCAAAAGAACAGAATGAGGACAGGCAGCGGATTGCCTTAATAGAGATGGGAGTCCCAGAAAAAAACATTTATATGGATAAACAGTCAGGAAAGGATTTTGAAAGAAAGCAGTATAAAAAATTATTGCGAAAGTTAGATGAAAATTCTGTCCTGTTTATCAAGTCAATCGACCGGCTTGGAAGAAATTATAGTGATCTTAATGAACAATGGCGAATTATCACGAAAGAAAAGAAAGCGGATATCGTTGTAATTGATATGCCAATTTTGGATACGAGAAGGGAAAAGAATCTACTTGGAACTTTTATCAGTGATATTGTGTTGGCGCTGCTAAGTTATGTGGCAGAAAATGAGCGAATCAATATTAAACAAAGACAGGCAGAGGGAATCGCAGCTGCAAAGGCAAGGGGAGTAAAATTTGGAAGACCGCCATTGCCGATACCAGATAATTTTTATCAAATGCATAAAGAATGGAGGGCAGGAAAAATCACCATTGAAGAAGCATCAAAAGCTTGTGGGATGTGTGCGAAAACCTTTTACAGTAAAGCTGTAAAATATGAAAACAACAATTAAATAGTTCATGCAATCAAACTGAAATGGTATACATTTCCAGTTTCCTATATACATAAATCGAACAATTGCATTATACCACAAAAAACGTAGAAACACAGCATTTTTCTGTCGAAATTTGACAGCCTCTCACCTCAAAATAGTTTGGATATTAATGTATACATTTATTCCGAGCTGGCACACATGCCAATTGTAAAGAATAAGTAGGTGAGAAATTGGACAAGATCATTGACTTGAATGCTTATCCGGTCAGCAATCTTCTGAAACTGTTACTAAAAGATAAAACGACTAAGCAAAATATTATTTTTGCAACATCTGTATACAGTACGGATGAAAATCCAATTAAAGAGACCGATCAAATGACGGAAACAATTCTCAGGGGTTTCAATTCGTGTGAAATACAGCCAAGAGTGTTGAAAAGCCAGGAACAACAGCAGGAGAGGACTAAGGCAAAAGCTGAGGTGTTTACCCCAGCTTGGATTTGTAACAAAATGAATAACCACTGTGATGAGGAGTGGTTTGGCAGAACCGGTATTTTTAATATTGAATTGGAAAATGGATGGAAGGTCACGAACAGTCCGGTCCCTTTCGAACGTGAAGGGGACTGGATGAAATACATAGATTCTAAGCGCTTAGAGATTACCTGTGGAGAGGCTCCTTATATTGTATCAAGATACGATGCTGCAACCGGAGAATTGATTGAAATTGGAAAAAGAATCGGCATATTGGATAGAAAACTTCGAGTAGTAAACGAAAATACGGATAATGAAGCAGACTGGTTCAAATGGGTACTTCGGGCATATCAGAGTGTTTATGGATATGAATTTCAAGGAGACAACCTTTTGATTGCGAGAATCAATTTGCTCGTTACATTTGTTGATTATATGCAGGACAGATGGGACAGAGTGCCCACAGACACTGAATTGAGAAAAATTGCGAATGTTATCGTCTGGAATTTGTGGCAAATGGATGGTATGACAGGAACAGTCCCCTTTGGAAAACCCGAAGAACAATATCATCAATATAGTTTATTTGATTTTGTTGTGGCAGATAAAGCAAATGATGTGGAAAAGCAACCTGACAAGGAGTGCCGTATCTATAACTGGAGAAGTGACAGGTCGCTGACATATAGGAGCATAAAGGAAGGTACATAAGAATGAAGTTTGATTTTGCTATAGGAAATCCACCATATCAAGAAGAAACTAAGAATAATGGTAGGCAGAGCCCGGTATATAATAAATTTATGGATGAAGCGTTTAAGGTGGCAGATTGCGTCGAATTGATAACACCGGCTCGTTTTTTATTTAATGCTGGACAAACGCCGAAAGCATGGAATGATAAAATGCTAAATGATGAGCATTTTAAAGTATTACAATACGAACCAGATGCATCTAAAGTGTTTTCAAATACAGAAATTAAAGGTGGTGTGGCTATTACTATAAGAGATGATATAAAATCTTATGGTGCTATTAAAGTATTTACATCTCATCAAGAATTAAACCACATTATTAAAAAAGTTGTTGAAGTTATAGGTCAGGAAAAATGTCTTGATAGTATCATATCATCACGTGGATGCTATCGAACAACAGATGTGTTT
>JBJENW010000008.1:0-5148 GCA_051880395.1 Lachnospiraceae bacterium
CTGTAAGATGCCGCCCCGTGTTCTGCGCCTGCCCGAATCCCGGAAACGTCCGTAAGGAAATCCCCCAGGCTGAGATCTGTTTCGCCAAGCCACCCCCAAAGAGTGGTGGGGTCGATACCGTTTCGGGTAGCCCATAAAGTAGTGGTCGCAACATTTACACCTATATAAAGCGTAAAAATTGCGTATGACTAGTGAAACGGTTTCTGGACAATATAGGTAAGTTTGTCCGTATTTTACACAGAAAGATCTGGATTGGCCATATTAGTTCGAAAAAAAATCTTAGATAATAAAAGAAAAAGCGAAAGGAGAAAGTATGGAAAAGTTATACAGTATGGTCATTCGCATGCGAAAAGCGATCATGGTGGTATTTTTTATTGTGGCAGGTGTGTGTATGTATTTCAGTCGTTTTGTATCCGTAAATTATGATATGAATTCCTATCTGCCAGATGATGCACCATCCACAACTGCATTGCATGTCATGGAGGAGGAATTTGACGGAGCGATTCCGAATGCCAGAGTTTTGGTGAAAGATGTAAATAAAAAACAGGCTTTAGACTATAAGAAAAAATTGGAGGCGGTAGAAGGTGTGCTTTCTGTAATGTGGGTCGATGATGCGCTGCCTACAGATTTGCCATTGGAAGCATATGATAAGGAGACACTCGAAGCCTACTATAAAAATGGAGCAGCACTTTTTACGGTTACGATCAAAGAAGAAGCCATTAATTCTGCGGTACCTGCGATTCGTAAAGTTATTGGAACAAAAAACGCGATGAGTGGTTCGGCTGTCAGCACAGCGGTGGCAACAGAGAGTACGGTATCAGAGATTCGAAAAATGACGATCATTGCAGTGCTGTTTTTATTGATCGTATTGACGATTACGACAAACTCCTGGGTAGAACCTTTTGTGGTATTGCTTGGTCTGGGAATCGCAGTTGTGATCAATTCTGGTTCGAATCTGATTTTTGGAGAGATTTCTTTTGTGACAAACGCAGCGGGAACGATCCTTCAGTTGGCAGTGTCTTTGGATTACTCCGTTTTTCTGATTCACAGATTTGCTGAGTGTAGAAAAGAAGCCAAACCAAAGGAGGCAATGAAAGAAGCATTGGTTTGTTCGACTTCCTCTATTTTATCCAGTGGATTGACCACTGTGATTGGATTCTTAGCATTGGTCATGATGCGGTTTAAAATCGGACCAGATTTAGGACTTGCGCTTGCAAAAGGAATTGCGATCAGCCTGCTTACCGTATTTTTCTTTATGCCGGGGCTGATTTTAGCAACTTATCGTTGGATGGATCGAACGGAACATAAAGCATTTTTACCTTCGTTTCGCAGATTTGGCAAAGTGATACGTAAAGTGATGATCCCCTGCATGTGTGTGTTTCTTGCTTTAATTATTCCGTCTTATATTGCAAGTATAAAGAATGAGTATTATTATGGATCATCCCATATTTTCGATGTGGGAACAAAACTTGGAGATGATACGAAACAAATTCAGGATATTTTTGGAAAGAATGACACATATGTGCTGATGGTGCCAAAGGGCGATGAGAAGACAGAGCGAGAGCTTACGGAAAAACTGAATGCGATGGATAAAATCACCTCTATTACATCATTGTCAAATATTCTTGGTCCTTCCGTACCGACAAGTATTTTGCCGGATTCTTTGCGAAAACAGTTAGAGTCAGAACAGTATCATCGAATGGTTTTATCGGTTGCAGTAGATTATGAAGGAGAGGAAACGATAGCACTAGTAGAAAAAATTAGGAAAACGGCACAGGAATATTATCCGGATTCTTATTATCTGGCTGGAGAAGGCGTGAGTACCTATGATTTGATGGATACCGTAACTGCCGATATGATAAAGGTAAATCTGCTTGCGATTGGAGCAGTATTTTTGGTACTTTTGTTTACGATGAGGTCGATCTCGCTTCCGATTATGTTAGTACTTACGATAGAAACAGCCATCTGGCTCAACTTATCTGTTCCGTATCTGATGAAACAGCCATTGTTTTACATTGCCTATTTGATCATCAGCTCTATACAGTTGGGAGCGACAGTCGATTATGCAATTCTTTTGACAGAACGCTATAAAGAAAATCGTGAAACACTGGATAAAAAAACATGTATCGTTGAGACGATTTCAAATGTAACGGCATCCATTCTGACTTCTGGCATGGTGCTTATGGTTGTCGGATTTTTGCTGGGTGTGATATCCACACATGGTTTACTATCACAGCTTGGCTATCTGATTGGGCGTGGTACGATTTGTTCTTTGATTGCGGTATTGTTTGTTCTTCCGGGATTTTTATATGTATTAGACCGCACATTTATCAAGAAAAAATAAAAAGAAACCTCAGACTTCAGAAAAAAGTCTGAGGCTTTTTTTACTTGGAAAGGCGTTGTAAATCCTGATAAAATTCCGGATAAGAGATGGTGACACAATCGCTGTCTAAGATGGTTGTTTCCCCTTCTGCTGCGAGTGCAGCAACCGCAAATGCCATTGCAATTCTGTGATCTTTATGCGAATGAATTTCAGCACCATGCAGAGGTTTCCCACCATGGATGATCATGCCGTCATCGGTTGGAGTGATATCTGCGCCCATAGCACGTAAATTTTCTGTAACAGTTTCGATTCGGTTGGATTCTTTTACTTTTAATTCTGCTGCATCCTTAATAATTGTTGTACCTTCCGCAAAAGCGGCCATAACAGCAATGACTGGAATTTCGTCGATCAGGGTTGGAATGATTTCACCACCGACCGTTGCAGCATGTAGAGCGCCGGATCGGATCAAAAGATCACAAACTGGTTCACCGGATACCAAATGCTCATTTAATCGGGTGATATCTGCGCCCATGGATTCTGCTACACGCAAAATGCCGTCACGTGTTGGATTGACGCCGACATTTTTTAATAAAACTTCGGAGTTCGGAACTAACAGTGCTGCAACAATAAAGTAGGCAGCGGAAGAAATATCCCCCGGAACGGCAATTTTTTGTCCAGATAAAATTGGTTCCGGCTCGATCGAGGCCGTCGTATCTTTGGATGTAACGGTCGCACCAAATCCACGAAGCATCAACTCGGTATGGTTGCGGGATAACACTGGTTCTGTCACGCTAGTTGTGTTGTCTGCATATAAACCTGCTAAAAGGACACAGGATTTTACCTGTGCAGATGCTACAGGGGACTGATAATGAATTCCTTTGATCGAACCGCCCTGAATGGTAAATGGTGCGCAATCATTTCCGCGTTCGCAGTGAATGGAAGCTCCCATCTGTGTCAGCGGAGTGATGATACGCTTCATCGGACGTGTCTGAATGGATGCGTCTCCGTTTAGAGTAGAAGCAAACGGCTGTCCGGCGAGAATACCTGAGATCAGACGGGTGGTTGTTCCGCTGTTTCCGACGTCTAAAATGTCGTTTGGTTTTAAAAGACCGTGGAGACCTTTCCCATGAACGGTTACGCGGCTGCCGTTTCGTTCTATTTCAATGCCCATTTTTTGAAAACAGGATATTGTGGAAAGACAGTCTGCTCCTTCCAAAAAATCGGTGATCTCTGTCGTACCGTTTGCAATCGAACCAAACATAATGGCGCGGTGGGAGATGGATTTATCTCCAGGAACCGTACATTCGCCTTTTAAGGCAGTTGCTTTTTTTAATGTAATGGATGCCATAATCTAATCCTTTCTGAATTTAAAATGGTGAACGTTATTGTTGTGGAATTGTTACTGTATAATGATGTTCTTTTAACAGTTGTGCGGCTTTTTCTAGTGGTGCGTGCTGATAAAATTCTAATCGGAGAACGCCCTCGTAATCCTCACGGTTGTGAACAATTCCGATATTTTTCAGGCTGATTGCGTGATCTGCCAGAAGCTGTGCTACTTTTGCTATATTTCCGGTCTCATCGATCAGATCGCAGTACAGATAATGTGCCCGTTTCAGCGGTCCGTGATCGGTATTGGAAAAGGAATCCCTGTATTCTTTGGAGGAGGCGAAAAAATCAAAGATTGCATCTGAATCTTGAGAGCGAATCGCTGTTTCAATCGTTTCAAGTGTTTCCTTTAACGCAAAAAGAACACGCAAAATCTGATCCCTGTTTGTCATACAGACCTGCTGCCACATAACCGGCGATGAGGATGCAATGCGGGTAATATCTTTGAATCCGCCTGCAGCGATGGATTTCATCGTCTCATCGTTCGAATCGAGTTTTTTTACCATATTTACAAGTGTAGCGGCAAGAATATGAGGCACATGGCTGATCGCTGCGGTCACATAATCATGGCATTCCGGTGTCAGGAGAAGCGGTAAAGTGCCAAGTGATGCGAAAAAATCGCGCATCTGTAAAGTCTGTTCGGTTGGAAAAGCCGATGATGGTGTTAAAATAAAATATGCGTTCTCAAATAAGTAAGCGGTTGCATTTGCATAACCGGATTTCTCGGAGCCTGCCATGGGATGCCCGCCGATAAATTGCGCATCTAATCCGAGTTTATGAATGGCAGTATGGATATTTCCCTTGACACTACCGACATCAGAAAGAATACAATCCGCTCGAAGCTGCGGTTTTATTTTTTCTAAAAAAGATACATTCGTATGTACAGGTGCGCACAAAAATAAAATATCGCAATCACAAAAATCCTTAAGATCGCTGCATCTGGTAACAGTTTGTTCAGCTTCGGCAGTTTTCAAAGATGTTTCGTCAATGTCATAGGCGATCAATTCCATTTTCGGATAAATACGGTGTATGGTTTTTGCAAGAGAGCCGCCAATGAGACCAAGGCCAAAAAAGCCTGCTTTTTTTATCTGCATGAGAGTTGCCTCCTAAAATTTAGCTTGTTGTAAAATGCGCCTTTTGGCGCAGTCATTGCCTATTTATGATACGAGGTTTTAAAAAAAAAGTCAACACACTTGTGCGAAGTTACTGCTTGCAAGATCATTTCTCTTTATATGGGCGTAAGTCTTTGCGGGCTCTACTTTATTGACCTCCCAATACATTTTCGTGGCCACCACTTTTTGGGCACTTTGCTGAAAAATATCTCAACCGAGGGGGATTTCCTATGCGGACGTTTCCAGTATCCGGTGGACACAGCGACAGGGGTGGAGGGTACAGATCTGGCTAGACAGAAATGAAGTCGAGTTTGGAGGGGAGCGTTT
>JBJENW010000009.1:0-5126 GCA_051880395.1 Lachnospiraceae bacterium
CTGAGCAAAAAATATCTCAGCCTACCGTTTTCGATACACAGTTTCCGGGATTCGGCAGGAGGCAAGGACCGGGGTGGCTGAAACAAAAGTGGCTTTGACAGAAATGATAGTGAGTTTGGATGGGCGGATCTGCGATGCCTTTGCTGTCTTTCGTTCGGCGGAAAGGCTGTGCGGATGTGTACGCCAGAGAAAGAATCTGCTTTTGAGTCTTGCTCTGGCGTACACATTCGTGCAGACTGTCCGACCTTCGAAAGACAGTAAAAATAAAGCATCGCAAATCCGCCCATCCTAAACTCGACTTCATTTCTGTCTAGCCACTTTTGTTTCAGTCACCCCGGTCCTTGCCTCCTGCCGAATCCCGGAAACGTCCGGTCCGCATAAGAAAACCACCCGGAACAGTTCCGGGTGGCCAGAAAATAAATCTTTATTTTGTTTTTGCTTTTATGGTGACTGCTGGTCCGGTCAGTTTTTTCGATGATGCTTTTTTGTATGCCTGCACCTTAAATTTGTAGGTTGTTTTGCTCTTCAGTTTTGGTACGATTACGTTTGTGGAAGATGTCCGCTTATACAGTTTATACGTTTTTTTCTTCGCATCGTAACGATAAATCTCATATCCGCTGACGCCACTCTGTTTTTTCCAGGTGAGTTTTAAACGATCTTTTGCTTTTGCGGAAACTTTCAGACCGCTTACTTTTGTCGGGTTTACTGTGACAGTAACCGTCTTTTTCACTGCGGTATTTCCGGCTGCTGTGATCGTGATTTTTGCGATTCCCGGTGCTTTTGCCTGAATCTTGGCACTGCTGCTGTTTTTGCTGACGATTCTGACACAGCTGTTATCGCTTTTAAAGGTAACTGCATGATTTTTTGCTTCTTCTGGTAATACCGTTGGTTTTAACGTTGCTGTCTTGTTTAAGGCCAGCGTAAACGATGTTTTGTCGATCGTGATCTTACTTGGTTTTACTTCTTCCTTTTGTGCTTCCTTGACAATGATGGTCGCTTTTCCTTCCACACCATCTTTTGAAGCTGCAACGATCACCGTCATTCCGACTTTCTTTGCTGTCACAAAACCATGTTCATCTACAGATGCAATGTCCGGAACCAAACTTGTCCACTGAAGGGTCTGATCCGTTGCATTGCCCGGTGTAACTGTTGGAATTATCTGCAGTTCATCTCCGATTTCCATTGTCTGCTCTGAAGGATCTAATGTAACCTTTTCTACATGAACCGTGTTATCTATGATTTCTTCCGGCTCTACGGTTATTTCGCAGATATCATAGACCGTCGGATTTTCTACTGATTCAATGATGATATCCGTCTTTCCAACTGCATTTGCAGTCACAACGCCATTTGCATCTACCGTTACATTCTGATTCGTCGCGGTATATTTCACGTTCTGATTTTCTGCATCTTCCGGGAAAATCTGATACGTTAATTTGACCTGACCGCCTTTCTTTACTGTATAGGTATGACTCATAAAGAGTATGCCTGTCACTTTCTTTTCGTTGCTGCTTCCACCGGTATGTTCACCCGATTCCGATCCAGCATCCGTTGGTCTGGACGAGATACTTGGAATGCTCGGCTCACTTGGCTTGCTCGGGTTACTCGGTACAGTCGGCTCACTTTCCCTGCTTGGCTCGCTCACCTTGCTCGGTTCACTTGCCCTGCTCGGCTCACTTACTTTACTTGGTTCACTGACTTTGCTCGGCTCGCTCACTTTACTTGGTTCACTGACTTTGCTCGGCTCGCTCACTTTACTTGGTTCACTGACTTTGCTCGGCTCGCTCACTTTGCTTGGTTCACTGACTTTGCTCGGCTCGCTCACTTTACTTGGTTCACTGACTTTACTCGGCTCGCTCACTTTACTCGGTTCACTGACTTTGCTCGGTTCGCTCACTTTACTCGGTTCGCTCACTTTACTCGGTTCGCTCACTTTACTCGGTTCACTGGCTTCTCCCGGATTGTCTGTTCCATGCTCCTGGATCACCGTCACCTCACAGACATCCTGTTTCTTTCCACTGACAGATGTCGCTGTGATTTTCGCTACACCGGCTTTTTTCCCGCAAACAACTCCATATGCATCCACCGATGCTACATCTTCATCGGAAGACTCCCAAAGTAGTGTCTTATTCTTTGCAGTTTCCGGTAAGACCGTTGCCTGTAAAGAATGCTTTTCTCCTACTTTTATTTCCACTTTCTTTTCTGACAACGTAACACTGGATACTACATCCTCCGGGTCTGTCGTACTGCCGCCTGTTACAGTAATCTTACACTGTGCTATGAACCGTCCATCTTTGGAGATTGCCATCAAAGATGTCGTTCCTGCTTTACAAGCTTTAAATCCATCGCCATCCGATGCCATTATGCCATCCTTTGCGATTGCCCATTCGATCTGCTGATTTGTGGCATTTGCCGGTTCAAAAACAATCTCAAATTTTTTCGTCTCACCGACTTTCATCGTCACTTCCGTCTCTTTAAATTGGATTCCTGTTACCGGAACATTCACACTTTCCGATGGCTTTGACGTGGTGGAACCGGACGCTGCAGAACCGCCGCCGGTGCTTCCTGTTTTATCCGGTTTGTCTGGCTTATTCGGTTTTTTCGGATTCGCTGGATTTGCATAATATTCTGTCACGCTGATTCCGTCTGTTCCGATTCCTTTTTGATGATCCAAACTTACATATTTTCCATCGACATCCTGCCATAAGGTCGTCTCAAATAATGCGTATTTCTCTTCATCCCAGGTTTTCCAGTCATCATTTAACAGTCCACCGGTGTCTCCGGAGTTTGGATTGATACACCAGAAGGTATGACTGAGATTCCATTTGTTCATATAGCCGGCAATCAGATTCATCCATTTTACATTATCTGCGGTGTCATCACCTTTCATCAGTCCGCCCCACTCACCGATCAAAAGTGGTGCGATATTTTCTTCTGCGATATAGCCCCATGCATCATACCAGTAATCGTCGATCAATGTCTGCTCGGTAAAGTCTTTATTAAACCATTCCTGTTCCCAAACCTTTGGACCATAATCATGTGGCGAATAGACGATCTGTTTGTTCCATTCTTCTTTTTCCAACTGCATCGGATACTGACGGACCATCCGAAGATTTCCGCCCCACCAGGCACCTTCAAAATTGATATAGGTTCCACCGTTTGCCCAGTCTTTTCCCGGATCACTGTCATAGGTATTGCCTTTTGTCGGATTCATCTCGACGCCTTCTACCATGATCAGAATATTCGGATTTACTTTCAATATCGCATTGGCACACTGCTCTGCCGCATATTTCCAGTTTGTGATGTCTTTGGAATCATCCCACTTCGCATAATCCCCTTCGTCCACTTTTCCATGTGGCTCATTTTCCAGATCGCAGGCGATCAGTGTATCATCATTTTTATAACGATCCACCAGCCATACCCAGCCTTCGATCCAATCCTCTGTCGTGATACCTGCTCCGGTGTTATACCACATTGGATGCTGATGTCCGGAGTTATTTGCCTCCGCACTATGTACGTCTACCATGACTTTGATTCCATATGCTTTACATTTTTGCATAATGGCATCAAACACTTCCAGATTTGTGAACGAAGTTCCATCCTCATGTACGATATCCTTATTAAATCCATCCGCATCAAACGGCGTATCCGGCACTTTATCCTGTCCTGCTTTCCACTCCAGCAATAATTGTGTAGAAACCGGAATACGGATCAGATTGATTCCGCGATCGGCACATTCTCTCAGGGTTTTATCCAGATTGACTCCCCAGCCGAGTCCATGCAAAATTCTTTCACAACAATTGAATCCGAACCAGTTTGCTCCTGTCATTCGTACAACGTTTCCATTTTCATCGACAATATCGCTGCCTTCTGTATGCAGCCAGTCATCTCCAGTATCCGAAACCGCTGCCTGTGTTTCCATCGGCGGCACAACCGGAACTGCTGCAAATGCAGTCGTAACTCCCAATGCTGCTGCAAGTGATGCGGAAGCAAATTTTTTTAACTTTTTCATGTTTTCCTCCTTACTTGATCGAGCCTCTCCCTAAGGCTTGTTTTTTCACTATCTTCTTCCTATTATACCATAGTTTATGTTAACTTTTACAGGGAAATATGCACTATTTCTCATTTATCGAACCATATTACACTTTATGTGGGCGTAAGTGTTGCAACCACTACTTTATTGGCTACTCGAAACGTTATCGTCTCCACCACTCTTTGAAAAGGAGATGCGCGAAAAATATCTCAACTTAGGGGGGTTCCTGTACGGACGTTTCCGAGATTCTACGGATGCAGCGGACAGGGCTTTCGCAAACAGATGTGGCTAGACAGAAATGAAGTCGAGTTTCGGATGGGTGGGGTGCGATGCATTATTTTTGCAGTTTTCCGAATGTCGTACAGTCTGCACGCAGGTGTATGCAGGCGAAAGACTCAAAAACGGACTCTTTCGCCTGCATACACCTACGCACAGCCAGTCCGCCTCTCGGAAAAACAGCAAAGGCATCGCGCCCCACCCATCCGAAACTCACTAACATTTCTGTCAAAGCCACATCTGTTTGCGAAAGCCCTGTCCGCTGCATCCGTAGAATCCCGTAAACTGTGTATTGGAATCGGTTGGTTGAGATATTTTTCGCTTAGGAAAAGAAATAGCTGACCGAAACTTTTTGGAGATAATATAAAGATTTGTTCCATCTACAAGAACTTTCGCTCAAGAAATATATATCTGGTTTTTTTTATTCAGTGTACTAGAATTTCGCAAGATTTTTGTAGTATTTTATCCAGAAAAAGCTATACAAAGCAAACATATATTGGTCGAAACATTGTTTTGAATATCCAAAAGTTTTATTCCAAAATATGTTCCGTCTGCAACACTTTTTCCCAAAAAACAGATCTTAGCCTACCGTCTCCAATACATAGTTTCCGGGATTCGGACAGGCGCAGACCACGGGGCGGTCTCTTGCAGAGTGGCTTTGACAGAAATGATAGTAAGTTTTGACGGGCAGTTCGGCGATGCCTTTTCTGTTTTTTGATTGTTGAACAAACGGTGCATTCTGTCTGCCCGGAAAAGAATCCGGTTTTGATTCTTAGCCGGGCGGACAGGATGTGCCGGTTGTCCAACCTTCAAAAAACAG
>JBJENW010000010.1:0-29572 GCA_051880395.1 Lachnospiraceae bacterium
AGCCATCCGAGCTCACTATCATTTCTGCCAAAGCCACTTTTGAACCAGCCGCCCCTGTGTTCGCTCCCAGCCGAATGCCGGAAACTGTGTATTGGAAACGATTGGTTGAGATGTTTTTTGTCAAAGTTTCCAAAAAGTAAAAGTCAATAAAGTAGTGATCTGCTCGACCATATTTCTACTATGATTTTCATTTCGAGTAGATAATTTTACAGTTTAAATATGTTGTATATTCAGCGTTTTTAAGAAATATCCATAGAATATGTACGCATAATATATGCTCAGAAATATTCTATTTTTATAGAGCAATTACAGATAAAAGCATTTTCCCTGAAATGTGGAAAATTTGATTGGGCAGCCATAGGAATCATACATTTTGAAGGAAGTATCTCTGCTTAGAAATTTCGAATCTAAAAATTTGTATGATACAGAGTTTCGCTTATATTCATTCTGCTTGTAATCACAGAATCAAGAAATATATTTTTGTTTATAGCTTATGAGTAAATATGAAAAATATAAATATATGAAAACAAAGTTGAGCAAATCGCAACATTACTCCCCTCACTTTTCAAAAATTCTGACGAAAAACATCTCAACCAAACGTTTCCAATACACAGTTTCCGGTATTTGGCGGGGGTACACAAGGGGCGGGGCTGCTGGCAGGGAAGTGGCTTTGACAGAAATGATAGTGAGCTCGGGTGGGGAAACTTGCGATGCCTTTCCTGTCTTGCCGTAAGGCGGACCGGCTGTGCGGATGTGTACGCCAGAGAAAGAATCCGATTTTGAATCTTTCTCTGGCGTACACATTCGTGCAGACTGTCCGACCTACGGAAGACAGGAAAAATCAAGCATCGCAAGTTTCCCCGCCCGAACTCGACTTCATTTCTGTCTAGCCACTTCCCTGCCAGCAGCCCCGCCCCTTGTGTACCCCCGCCAAATGCCGGAAACGTCCGCATAGGAAATCTCCCGGTTGAGATATTTTTCGTCAAACTCCCCAAAAAGTAGCAGAGTCAGTAACGTAGTGGTTTGCTCGACAAATCAGAAGTTTCGTATTCAGTTGTTTATGGTAAAATCAATTTCTGTCCCGTGATCAGATGATCCGCGTCTGTAATTTGATTTTGCTCACAAATCTGCTGTTTTATGGATATCGATTGATAGCGTTTCATACAAATGCTATCAAGGGTATCGCCCTGTTTTACAACATAAATGTGATCCGCCTCCGAATCTGATGTCGCTGTCTGACTGCTGGAATTTTGTTTTTCTTCTTTTTCCGGTGCAATCGTTTCCGATACATCGGATGGTTTTTCATCAACATGTTCTTCTTTTTTCGCTTCTGTTTCCTTTTTTTGCTTGTCCTCTTTTTTCTCCTGCTTTTTTTCTTTTACTCCTCCTTCCACATTTTCTACTAAAACATGTCCGCCTGTTTTTTGCACATCCTCTGTCTCATCGCTGAGGACAGCAGCTTCTTTTTGGGACATCCAGTTTTTTGCTGCACGATTATATGCCAAAACCCCTTCTTTTGCCATTACTGAAATGGTCTGTTCTACTTTTTTCATCTGATCAGTCCCGCCAAATATGGTCGCTCCATAGAAAATTGCCGCAACAGCCATTGTTCCTGTTAGTGCATACAAAAATCCATGTCCATGGGAATGTCTGTTTTCTTTTTCTTTTTGTTCATTTAACATTTCACGATAGCTTTTGATTGTCTGCCCTCTGTTCGCATTTTGATTTCCGCGTGGCAGATATTCTTTTTCCACACGATATCCCGGCTTCTGGTCCGCGATCATGTATTCCTGCATTTGTGGATTTTTTTCATAATAAATGTAATATCCGCCTTTCCGTAAAACCCCTCCGTTTTCACGCACAAAAAAAGATTCTTCCCCATGCATAAAATCAGATAAATAAAATACCTTTTCCGGTCCATCAAAATATTTTTTCTGCACCTGTTCTAATTCCGGAATATTTTCTTCTTCGCCATTATTTTTCAAATGATACCACCCTACTATCTGGAGATCATCAAAATATTTTTTCATCGTCTGATACAGTTCCTCCCAAGTCTGATCCTGTAAAAAAATCTGCACTTTTTGACCTTTTTCTCTGTGAACGCCTACGGCACCACTGATAAATAATTGTGTTTTTTCCCCTTGCTGACACGTTTTTCCTAGTAGGATTCCCACACAGTCTTCTTGCTGCTGTGCGCCCCTGTGTAAATATGTATACACATAATCTTCCAGATAGATACATAGTTTTCCATCCGGGTTTCCAATCTGTCTAAGATTGCGTAACCTCGATTGAACTTCTGTCTGTTCCTTTTTTTCTTTCGCCTCATTCTGAATAATCTCGATCATACCCTCACTCTCTTTCCTCGATCTCTGCCATTGATACGATTCTCTTTTACCCGAATCATAACATACATCTTATGCTGATTTTGCTGTTTCATGACAGGTCTCTCCGATGGTTTTTTCGATTTTATGACAAAAAAGGCTGCCGCATTTCTGCGACAGCCTGTCCTTTTTGTATGATTTTGTTTGATTAAACAAATGCTTTGATTTTTTTGTAGATACTTTCTGCATCTAAACCGTATTTTTTGATCAGCTCTAAAGCCGGACCGGATTCACCGAAGACATCATTGATTCCGATTTTTTTCATCAATGTTGGTGCATTTTCGCTCAAGACATCGCTGACTGCACTTCCGAGTCCGCCAATTACAGAATGTTCTTCTACGGTAACCACTTTTCCGGTTTCTTTTGCAGCAGAAATGATCAACTCCTCGTCAATTGGTTTGATCGTATGGATATTGATCACTTTTGCATGAATTCCATCTGCCTCTAACATTTTTGCAGCCTCTAACGTCTCTGATACACAAAGCCCCGTCGTAAAGATTGCTACATCTTTTCCTTCTTTCAGTACGATCCCTTTTCCCAATTCAAATTTGTAAGTCTTAGGATCATTGATCACCGGAACTGCAAGACGTCCAAAGCGCAGGTAAACCGGTCCCTTATGTGCATAGGCGGCGCGAACTGCTGCTTTTGCCTCCGTATCATCACTCGGATTGATCACCACCATGCCCGGAATCTCGCGCATTAATGCGATATCCTCTAAACACTGATGCGTTGCACCGTCTTCACCTACGGAGATTCCAGCATGAGTTGCACCGATTTTTACATTTAGATGTGGGTATCCAACGGAGTTACGAACCTGCTCATACGCACGTCCTGCTGCAAACATTGCAAAGGAGCTTGCAAACGGTACTTTGCCACAAGCAGCGAGACCAGCAGCAATTCCGATCATATTGCTTTCTGCGATGCCACAATCGATATGGCGTTCTGGAAACGCCTTTTTAAAAATGGCTGTTTTGGTTGCTGCTGCAAGGTCAGCATCTAATACGACCAGATCCTCATGCTCTTTGCCAAGCTCTACAAGTGCATTTCCATAACTTTCGCGTGTTGCGATCTTCTTTACTTCTGACATAATGTTTCACCTACCTTTTTCAAATCTTCCACTGCAACTGCATACTGTTCATCATTTGGCGCTGTTCCATGCCAGGATGCCTGATTTTCCATAAAGGAAACATCTTTTCCTTTTACAGAGTGTACAATGATCGCGGTCGGCTGTCCTTTTGTGTTTCTTGCCTCTGTAAATGCCGCGCGGATCTCATCAAAATTGTGTGCGTCGATATTTAATACATGGAAATTGAATGCTTCAAATTTCTTGTCGATCGGATATGGGGAGCAGACATCAGCGACATCTCCATCAATCTGTAAACCATTGTTATCCACTACAACTACCAGATTATCCAATTTTCTGTGTCCGGCAAACATCGCTGCTTCCCAGATCTGACCTTCCTGAATCTCACCATCGCCGCAGATTGCATAGACGCGATAATCAGCCTGATCCATTTTTCCCGCCAATGCCATACCGACTGCTGCGGATAATCCCTGACCTAAAGAACCACTGGACATATCTACACCTGGTGTGCCTTTCATATCCGGATGTCCCTGCAGATAAGAGCCTACGTGTCGCAATGTGGTCAGATCTTCAACTGGGAAGAATCCTCTGTGTGCAAGTGTTGCATACAGAGCCGGTGCCACATGACCTTTGGATAATACCAGACGATCCCGGTCTGCTTTTTTCGGTTCCTTCGGGTCGACGTTCATCTCCTCAAAATACAGATATGTCATCACATCTGCAATCGACAAAGATCCGCCCGGATGACCGGATTTTGCACTGTGGACACCGTCAATGATCCCTTTACGAATATCAACAGCTTTTTTTTGAAGTTCTAAATTCGTCATAACTTTCCTTTTCCTCCTAATTCAATCATGCACTCGCATAATTTCTGCTCATTTTCCCAATACACGTTTTCTCTTTCTACAGCTCCACACGGCCTTCTAACGCACGAAGCAGGGTTACCTCATCAATATATTCCAAATCTCCGCCTACCGGAACGCCGCTGGCGATTCTGGATACCTTTATTCCGGTCGGTTTGACCAGCTTGCTGATATACATGGCCGTTGTCTCGCCTTCTAAGCTGGAATTTGTCGCAATGATCACTTCTTTTACATCGCCTTGCAACCGCTGCATCAGTTCTTTTAATTTGATATCATTCGGTCCGATTCCAAGCATCGGCGAGATTGCACCATGTAAAACATGATACACGCCTTCGTATTTTCCGGTTTTCTCATATGCCGCAAGATCCCGGGTATCTTCTACCACCATGATCTGAGACGCATCCCGCTTTGGATTGCTGCATATCGGACACAACTCCTGATCTGTCAGTGTGAAACACTGTTTGCAATACTGGACATTTTTTCGGGCGTCGATCAACACGTCAGACAACCGTTTGACATTTTCTACCGGCATATTCAAAATATGAAACGCCAGACGCTGTGCTGATTTTGCACCGATCCCCGGAAGCTGAGACAATTCCTCAATCAACTGATTAATTTGTTTACTATAATATTCCATGTTCTTTGTCTAGAAAGGAAATCCTCCGCCCAATCCACCTGTGATCGCACTCATAGACTGTGCGGAAAGTTCTTCCATTTGCCGTAATGCTTCATTTGTCGCTGCCATGATCAAGTCTTCTAACATCTCGACATCATCTGGATCAACCGCTTCCGGGTCAATCTTCACTTTCGTCACTTCGCGCTTACCAGAAACAGTCACTTCTACAACTCCGCCACCAGCTTTTGCACTGACTTCTTTTTCTTCTAACTCTTTCGTTGCCTCTTCCATCTGCTTCTGCATTTTCTGCGCCTGCTTCATCAGATTGTTCATATTTCCCGGCATACCACCCGGAAATCCACCTCTTTTTGCCATTTCTTTTCTCCTTTTATACTTGATTGAACGCGCTCTAATTTACATGTCGGGCACGCATATTCGCTGTCTTTTTTTCAGTCTCGACTTCTATCTTAACATGGATTTGTAAAATTGGCTAGTCCTCTATTGTAATATCCATGTGAATCTTATCTTTCATAAAAGACAAAAGATCCGGATAGATTTCATTTCCCGGCTGCCCGGAATCGTTATATTTCATCTGAACCTCTACCTGTCGTCCGGTTTTTTCTGCGATCAACTGCTGCAGTCTTTCTGCACTTGCAGTTCTTTCTGCCATCCCATAGGCTGTTTCATCATCAAACACGACAATCAGCCTGTTTTCTCCTCCCAGACTGACGGTGGCCTGTTTCAAATAATGATACATCAAACCATCCATTCCTTTAATAATGGCACTCCAGCTTTTTGTCACTTCCAGTATCTCTTCCGGAATCGCCTTGGGAAGTTCTGCGGTTTTTACTATTTTTTTTTCTGCTTCCTGCGGTTGCTCTACTACTTTTGTCGATACAAAGTTTCCGCTTTCTATTTTTTTCTCTAACTGTTCGATTCTTCCGACCAGAGATTCTTTTGTCGATTCCATCTGTGGACAGCAAAGCCGAATCAGTGATACTTCTAACAAAATCCTTTTCTGAGTTGAATATTTTAACTGCCCGGACAAATCCGAAAAAATCCGAATAAAGCGATACAGATCTTCTGCTGAAACCAGTTCTGTCTCTTCTTTTAACAATGCAAGATTTTCACTGGACATATCTAAGACATCTTCCATATCCGGTGCACTCTTCATCAACAACAGATTCCTCAGATACCAGGTAAAATCATTCACAAACTGTCCAAGTTCTCTGCCTTGTATGACAAGTTCTTCTAAGAGTTCGATCACACCGGAAATATTTTTATCTAAAATCTGTCTTAGCAGGCGACTGAAAACCTCTGTGTCAACCACACCAAGCACATCTAACACCTTATCATACGTCAATGTCTCACCAAGATAAAACGCAATGCTCTGATCTAAAAGACTTAACGCATCACGCATGGAGCCATCCCCCGCCTTTGCGATATAGCGAACCGCTTTTTCTTCTGCCTGCACGGATTCTTTTTCCAACAATTCGTTTAAACGGGCCGCAATCGTATCAATGGAAATTCTGTGAAAGTCATATCTCTGACAGCGCGATAAAACAGTTACCGGAATCTTATACGCTTCTGTTGTCGCCAAAATAAAGATTACATACGCCGGCGGCTCCTCTAATGTTTTCAACAGTGCGTTAAACGCACCTGTCGACAACATATGCACCTCGTCAATGATATAGACCTTATATTTTCCCTCGGTCGGAGAATAGGCAACTTCCTCCCGAATCTGTCGGATATTATCGACACCGTTATTTGATGCCGCATCAATCTCGATCACATTCATGGAGCTTCCTTTTGCAATCGAACGGCAAGACGCACATTCGCCACATGGGCTTCCATCAATAGGATGCTCACAATTTACTGCTTTAGCAAAGATTTTGGCAATTGTAGTTTTTCCGGTTCCTCTGGTCCCACAGAAAAGATAGGCATGACCGATACGATCTGCCTTGATCTGATTTTTCAGTGTCGTTACAATATGATCCTGCCCTTTTACATCTTCAAATGTAGTCGGACGGAACTTTCGATACAATGCCATATAAGACATAAAAATTCCCCTTCCGAAGAATAACCTGACAGCCCAAAAGCCGTCAGGTTATCCGATTTTTCTTTTCTTTTTCGATTCGCTTAATCTCCGAAACTGATGCCCATATATTTTGCTTCACGAATCCGCTGGTCATCCGGCGATACAACTTTTAATTTTCCGGCTACATCCGCAAGCGGAACCGGTTTTACTTCGCCGTTTACAACCCCGACCATATAACCATATTTTTTCTCTACGATCAGTTTCGCTGCAGAAGCGCCAAGGCGCGTACAGAGCATCCGGTCATATGGACACGGGCTTCCGCCTCTCTGCGTATGTCCCGGAACCGTGACACGTACTTCCGTTCCGGTCTTTTCTTCGATGCGGGCTGCGATTTCATAGGAAACAGACGGATATTTGCTCTTTTTCTGTTTTTCTTTCAGCTCTTTTTTCGTCAATTTCGCATCTTCTTTCGAAATCGCACCTTCTGCAACTGCCAGAATCGTAAATCCTTTCCCAGCCTGTGTTCGTTTATCGATCGCTTCGATCACTTTATCGATGTCAAACGGGATCTCCGGAATCAGAATGATATCCGCTCCGCCTGCCATGCCGGCAAATAATGTGAGCCATCCCACTTTATGTCCCATTACCTCTACGATAAACACGCGATTATGCGATGCGGCTGTGGTGTGAATACAATCAATGGCCTGTGTTGCGATATTGATCGCACTCTGGAAGCCAAATGTGATGTCCGTTCCGTAAATATCGTTGTCAATCGTTTTCGGAAGATGAATCACATTCAATCCTTCCTCACGAAGCAGGTTTGCCGTCTTCTGTGTTCCGTTTCCTCCTAAAATTACAAGGCAATCTAATTTCAATTTATGATAATTCTGTTTCATCGCCTCTACTTTATCCAGACCATTTTCATCCGGTGTACGCATCAGTTTAAACGGTTGTCTGGAAGAACCGAGAATTGTTCCGCCTTTTGTAAGAATGCCGGAAAAATCTTCCGGTGTAAGTAAACGATAATCCCCGTAGATCAATCCTTTATATCCTTCGTAAAATCCATACACTTCCAGTTTTTCTACATTTTCACTTAATCCTTTTACGACACCCCGCATAGCGGCATTTAAAGCCTGACAATCTCCACCACTTGTCAACATTCCTATTCTCAGCATGACAGTTCTTCTTCCTCTCTTTTCTCTGTGATTGGTTTCGTTTTTTCTGTTTTTTATTATATCTTATTTTTCTTTGTTCTACAACCTTGCATTTTATTTTAAATATGGTATAATAACAGAGGTGCTTTGTCGAAAGCGCTTTTTGGAGACGTACCGAAGTGGCCGTAACGGGACTGACTCGAAATCAGTTTATCGGTGTTAAGCCGGTACGAGGGTTCGAATCCCTCCGTCTCCGTTTCAAAAACCTCCGCAGATGATTTGTCGGAGGTTTTATTTTCTCTATTTTTTTCGCACTGAAAGTATCCGCATCATCGCATCATAATTTTGAGGTTGATGTGGAAACGTACAATTTGTACAGTCTTTTATCTTATTTCCCTCTATCTCTTTATAAACCGGATTTCCCGGACAGTGTTCTCTTAGATAAAGCGGACAATAACAAAACAGACAATTAAAGTCTTCTAATCCCTGATGACAGGGAAAATATTTACAGGCTCTGTTTTCAAAAAAACGATACGATGCTTCCATTTTTACTCCTTTTCTTTTACTATAACAATGGTCAGATAGCTTTCTAATTCTTTTAAAGATGCTATCCCATAACATTTTTTCTCCGTAGGAAGTCCACAATCTGACACGGCATACACCTCGATGTTTTCCTGTTCACTCTGCTGCCATAAAAGTTGCTGCAGTTCGCCGAGCTTTTTTCCTGACTTCATAAAAATGCGGGTGCCTTTTAATTGCAATGCCTCTTGCACTTTATAAGTCGCCGGTATGATATGAATCTCCTGCGAACGGTCCGCAAGAGAAATACCAAGTGATGCTGCCACTGCACAAAACGATGGCACTCCGCTTATTGTTTCTGTTTTCCCGTTCTGCTCTTGTATGCGCGTCTGAATATAGCGATACGTCGAATAAACGGTCGGGTCCCCAATGGTTAAAAATGCCATTTTTTTCCCAGTGCGCAGATACGCCAGGACCTTTTGTGCAATCGCATCATGTGCCTGTTTTAATTTTTCTGCATCTTTCGTCATTGGAAAAGAAAATGCGAGAGCTTCTTTTTTTTCAATATCTGGACACGCCAAAGCAGCAATCTGATAAGCATAGCAATCCTCTTTCTTTTCTGCCGGAAGCAGAAGGACATCACTTTCTCGCATACACCGTACTGCTTTTAATGTAAGAAGTTCCGGATCGCCTGGTCCAACTCCGATTCCGTATAAAATTCCGTTCATGGTTCTTCCTTTCTGGCTTCTTTTTTCTTCTTTTCTTTATATTTCTGTGCTTTTTTCACAAATCGCTCCACAAACGCCGGGCAGGATGCATAATACAAATGCGGAAACCCCCAGCAGGAATGATCCGTCAGATGCAGACAGCTCCAGCTGCGCGTTCCGATTGGCTTTTTTGCCACTGCATCCGATCCATTTGTTGTACTGTCATAATAATGAAACTCGTGGGCCCGCATGATCTCCCCCGGCCGCAGCAGCCATTCTTCTGCTCCATCTTTCGCCTGTGGCATAATCTCCACATACCCAAAACGGACCAGTTTTCCCTGATAGGTGCCGCAGCCGTTTTGTACTCCGATCATTGCATACTTCTGCTTCTTTGTATCTTCCAGTTGAGAAAGCAGATACAAAAAACCTCCGCACTCCGCAAGTGACGGCATTCCGCTTTCGATCGCCATACGTATGCTTTCTTTCATGGAAGCATTTCGGCTCAACTGTTTCGCGTAATTTTCCGGATATCCGCCTCCCAAAAGCAGAGCATCGCAGTGGTCCGGTAATTCAGAATCCTCAATCGGTGAAAAAAAGATCAAATCTGCTCCCGCCTGCTGCAGCAGATTTAGATTTTCTTCATAATAAAAGCAAAAAGCCGCATCACGTGCCACCGCAACTCTCACTTTTGAATGTGGTGAAACCTCTGCTTCCCTCTTTTTTTCTCCAGTATCAAACGTTTTTTTCTCATACGCTTTCACAATCTGCCATACCTTTCCCAAATCCAACGTTTCTTCCAAAAGCTCTGCTGTCTGATCGATTTTTTTCTGCAGATTGGAGATTTCCTGTGGAAGCCAAAGTCCCAGATGCCGGCTTTCAACCGCAAGTTGTGGAACGTTCGGCAAATATCCAAGAACCGCAAGTCCCGTCTCTTTTTCAATCAACGGTTTCATCATCTGAACAAACATCGCGCTTGCGCGGTTTAAAATTACCCCCCGTATCAGATGTTCCGTATCATCTTGCAGAATTCCCTTTAAAACAGAACACATCGTCCTTCCCATTCCATGTGCATCCAATACCAAAAGAATCGGCGTCTTTGTAAGGACTGCCACTTCATACGCTGACGCTTTTTGTGTCACACCACCAAGACCATCGTAAAGCCCCATCACGCCTTCGATCACAGCTACATCCCCATCCGATGCATGGCGCATAAACAGGTTCTGAACCGACGTTTCATCTGCCAGAAAGGAATCCAGATTACAGGATGGTACACCAAGCACTTCCCTGTGAAACATCGGGTCTATAAAATCCGGCCCGCATTTAAATGCTGTCGGGTGTTTTCCTTTTTTCTGCAAAAGGCGTAAAAATCCACAGGTAAAAAGTGTTTTTCCGCTTCCGCTCTTTATTGCCGCAATTAAAACGGAGGGCTGGTTCATCGTCTTATTCTCCTTTTCTGCTCAATGTAATAATGTACACCGGATTTTCGGCACGCAGAGAATGATATCTGCCCAATGCCCCGCTTCGATGTACCTGTACTTGAATCAGATCTACATTCAAAGACGGATCTGAAAATAACTCGCTGATCTTTGCCAGATGTTCCAGTGTCACGACATTTAATACAATGCGCATATTTTTATTCTTTTTCCACAATGTCTCTATGATTTCCATCAGTTTTCCACTGCTTCCACCGATAAATGCATGGGTTGCAGGCACAAGTTCTTCGAGTACATCCGGTGCTTCCCCCTCTACAATATGCAGATTCGGAATTTGAAAATGATTTGCGTTCTCCTGTGTCAGACGCACAGCCTCTTCTTTCTTCTCTATACTATAAACCGTAATCTGTGGAGAAAGCCGCGCACATTCCACACTGACAGAACCGGTTCCGCTCCCAATATCATATACGACCGAATCCGGTGCGAGTTTCAATTTACAAACCGAAATGGTACGAATCTCTTCTTTCGTCATCGGAACATTTCCCCGTAAAAATGCGTGATCCGAAATTCCCGGTGTCAAAACCCTCGGTAGCTCTGTCTTTGCTTTTGCCAGAGGATTTACGATCATACAAATGTACAACCCTTTTGTCTGCTTCAAACAGCATTCTTCCGGTGTCAGACATTCCACCGTTTCTTCCGGATAGGAAAGCTGATACCCAACATAAATCCGAATTTCCTTTTTCCCGCAAAAGAATGTTCCAAGCTTTTGTAAATCTTCTTCTCCCGATAAAAGGACAAAGGTTTTTTCATGTGTACGCACAACGGACTCCACATCTGCTTTTCTTCCGTGAATACTAACAATCGCTGCATCCTGCCAGGACACTCCAAGTTTTGCGGCCAGATAGGTCACGGAAGAAATTCCCGGATAAATCTGCACCTCTGCTTCTAATTTTCTTTCCTTTTTTGCTTTTTTTAATTCCTCATACATCTGTGTGGCACCACTGTATAATCCGGTATCACCGGAATAAAGAATCGCCACCTTTTTCTTACGTGCGACTTGTAAAAGTGGAATCACATCCCGCGGAAGATAGCGTTTCGTGTAGATTTTTTCTTGGGATATCCCACTCTCTTTTGCAGCATCCACCAGACGGGGTGCTCCTGTCACAAGCTCCGCCGCTTCCAACTGTGCTTTTGCTTCTTTTGTCAGTAATGCCGGATTTCCCATTCCCATCCCAATGATGGAAATCTTCATTTGTTCGGTTGCAGCATCCTTCGATAAAGAAAAGATGTCTGCTAATTTTTCCCAGACTTCTTCCGGAGACTCTCCTTCTTCCTCTGTGGGCTGTCCGATCACAAACATTGGAATTCCAAGTTCTTCGGCCGCTGCCTGTTTTTCTAGGAACCCACCTGTTTTTCCACTTTCCTTTGTCACTAAAACCTGAATCTGAAAATGACGCATCAATGCCAGATTTAATTCGGTAGAAAATGGTCCCTGCATCGCCAAAATCTGTCTTCCCTGCAAGCCGTTTTCCCGGCAGGTCGCAATACTCTCCTCAGATGGCAGAACCCGAACAAACAGGCGCTCTCGCAGTTTTTCCTGTGCTGCATAAACACGAAGTTCTTTGCTTCCTGTGGTGAGCAGAATATTTCCGGAACTTTTTTCCAATTCCGCCGCACATGCCACATGACTGTCAAAAAATGTCATCTGTGCCCACTCACGGTTATAATTCACTGTACAATTGCGCTTTAGACGAAAAAAAGGAATTCGACTTCCGCTCATACAATATCTGATCTGCTCCGATACCACTGTCGCATATGGATGAGTGGCATCTACCACAGCATCATACGCTCCCTGCCAGATAAACTGCTGCATTTCCTGCTGATTTAACCTGCCTCTGTGAACGGTCAGTCCCTCCTGCGGCTGCATCACCTGCTCTCCATAGGCCGTCGCAACCGAAACTGTACACTGCACTCCCGCACGGCACAGACGCTCTGCTAATTCCCTGCCCTCTGTCGTGCCGGAAAAGATCAAACAACGACTCATACGCGATACCCCCGTTTCGTCACTAATTTTCCATTTATGATCTCGGTACTCTGATTTCCGATGAATACCGTTGTAAACATATCTACTTCTGCTTCCTGCAATTCCTGTAACGTACATGTGCAGACCTTTGTCTCTTCCCGCCCGATATTTTTCACATAGCCGCAAGGTCGTGTCGGTTCGATTTGCTCCCCAAGAATCTTGCAGGCTCTCTGCAGATAATCGGCACGTTTCTTACTCGACGGATTATAGATGGCGATGGCAAAATCGCCTTGTGCCGCTGCGCGCAAACGCTGCTCAATCTTCTCCCATGGTGTCAAAAGATCACTCAAGCTGATCACGCAGAAATCATGATTAAGTGGTGCTCCAAGAAGTGCGGCTCCACTGTTTGCAGCTGTCACACCAGGGATGACACAAAGTTCGCACTCCGGATGCTTGGTCTGTAATTCATACATCAGCGACGCCATCCCGTAAACACCTGCATCTCCGCTGCAGATCAACGCTACTTTTTTCCCTTTTTCTGCCTCTTCAAAGCACAGTTCACAGCGTTCTTTTTCCTGCCGCATCGGGGTCGAGCGAAATTCTTTTCCTTCAAACCGTTTTCCCAGAAGCTTTAAATATACCGGATATCCGATGATCACATCGCTCTCCTCTAAAGCCTGCAGGGCTTCCCCTGTCATCATGCTTTCCTCTCCTGGTCCCATTCCTACGATATTGATTTTTTGTTTCAAAATTGTACCCTCCAATCCGTTTTTGCAATCGCCGCAGTCATTCCATCTTTTGCCTGTTTTTTTTGAAGAAGTGTCGAACGCCTCCCTGCTGCCAGACAAGCGGCCCGCTCACATACATTATCGACACCAACCGTCTGTTTCACAAACGACGAGGATGAAAATGTTCCTTCTACCTGCTCTAATTCTTCTGGGCAAAATGTCTGAAACGGCAGATGATACTGTTCACAAAACTGCAGAATGCACGGCTCGTCCTGTTTTTGGTCAATGCTTGCCACTGCCTTTATGGCGCGTACATCCAGCATGCTTTTTTGCAAAATATCCTGTAAAAATTGTTCCATCTGTTTTGCATCCGTATTTTTTTTACAGCCGACACCAAGCACCACCGCTTTCGGAATCAGCCAAAGCTCCGGCTGGCTTTGTGGCTGATGCGGGGAGATCAAAATATCAACATTCGTCTTGGTCTCATATGGTACAAAGGTCAATTCCTGCGGCAGATTCTCTGGTCTGTCTTCCTGTGATTCAATTGAAATCGTCACCGTTTGCTTTCGCAGAATTTTCGATGAAATGACTGCGATCCCACACTTATTTGCAATGGTCAGTGCCTGTTTTTTTGCAAACACATCGATGGCAAACAACCCGTTTACGTCCGTGGCCGTCGTGATCACAGCCTGTGCCCCGAGCCAGTCTGCCAACTGCTCTGCCCGTTCATTTGCCCCTCCATAATGGCCGCTTAGAATCGGGATCACAAACTGCCCCGCTTCGTCTAATACAAGGACCGGAACGTCTGTCAATTTATCTTTCAGACAGCCAGCGACTGCGCGCACGGCAATCCCTGCTGCACCGATAAAGTACAGTGCACGTTTTTGTTCAAACTGCTGTCTGGTCCAATCGGATAAGGATTCTTTTACATAAAAAGGATGCTCTCTTTTTTCTTTTTGTTTCGTAAACGTCCACACATTTCCATCCGTCTGCGTTAAGCATTTCGCCACGCGCCCGGCCAATACAAATCCGCGATCTGTGAAACTGATGATACTGCTGTTCATGCCTGATCCTTTCTGTTATCGTTTTTTTCGATATTCCGTCTCAAACGCCGGATCATAGAGACAACTCCTCTGATAATTCGTGTGTGCCACTGCCTCTCCCACGATCACAAGTGCCATCTTTGTAATTCCATGCGCCGCGGCTGTTTCAGCCAGCTGCCCGACGGTCGTAAGATACGTCTCTTCCTGTGGCCAGGAAACTTTATACGCCAGTGCCGCCGGTGTCTCTTTTTCATAACCGCCTTCGAGCAGCTGCTGCTGTAACTTTGGCATCTGGCCTGCACTCAGATAGATTGCCATCGATGCCTGATGGGCCGCCAGCGCAGCGATGGATTCCTTTTTCGGAACCGGCGTACGTCCTTCCATCCGCGTTATGATCAGCGTCTGTGACACCCCGGGCAATGTATATTCCAGGTTCATGGAAGCCGCCGCACCAAAGCAGGCCGTCACACCCGGACAGCTCTCATAGGGAATCTGCAGGCGGTCCAGTTCATCCATCTGCTCCCGGATGGCCCCATACACGCTCGGCTCCCCCGTGTGCAGCCGCACCAGTTGTTTTCCCTGTTCGTGCGATCGTTTCATGACTGCGATGACTTCTTCTAGTGTCATCATCGCGCTGTTATAAATCTCGCAGTCCTTTTGTGCATAAGAAATCAGCTGCGGATTCACCAAAGATCCGGCATAGATAATCACATCCGCCTGTTCCATTAAATTTTTTCCCCGTACGGTAATTAAATCCGGTGCTCCGCACCCGGCTCCTACAAAATAAACCATGGATGTTTCTCCTTTTTCTTTTCATTATATCAAAAAAATGCTTTTCAGCCAATCCATTCTACAATGAAAAATATCTCAGCCGCTCGATTCCTACACGGCTGAGATATTTTGCATCATTTTTTTAATTCTTGTTCGTATTCTTGTGCGCATTCACGGTGCATCCTGCGAACGGTCGGGGTCAGAATTTTTGCCACACCCTTGACCATCTCGATTTCGTCCTGTTCCCAGAAGCGTTTTTTATCACAATTATTTAATCCCAGAAGGCCGATCACATTGTCTTCCTCATCATAGATCAAGCACTGCAGCAGACTTTTTACTTTCATGCGCAAAAGCTCCGTACGAATCGGCTCGTGTACCTTCGTGACATCTGTACAAAAAAAGACTCCCTCTTCATTAAAATTCTGTACGTGCTCGGTCGGTCTGGATTTGATCCGAAACGGAACGTTTTTTCCATCCCCTTCCCCTTCTTTTTCGTAAAACCAGGATTTACCGACACCGCTTCGATCCGGCAAATAACAGCAGACATATGCCCGCGTGACATGAAAGTTCTCAACTAAAATCCGCGCGACCATCTCAATCGTCTCACGCGCAGGCATCTCTCCATTGATCGCATCCATAACAGCGGATACCAAAAACTGATACTCTAAAAAGAAATTCTTCTGATCATTTCCCTGTGTCTGATTGTTCTGCTGGTTTCTTCGATTCTGATACTGTGTACGTCGAAGTTTTGGAGTATATCGTTTAAATCCGTTTTTCCCTTCACACTTTGCCACATAAAGTGCCGCATCTGCCTGAGAAAACATGGTCTGATATGAAATGAATTTCTTTGCCACGCTGATTCCGATACTCGATGTCACACTATAATTCTTCTGTTCAAACTCTCTCTCCAGCTCCAGGCAAACCTTCGCTGCCAGTCCATCCACCATCTCCTCGTTGTTCATGCCGTAACAGTATGCCAGATATTCGTCACCACCGATACGGCCAACCGCTGTTTCTTCACCAAATACATCCAATAATACATTTGCCACCTCTTTCAACAGTTCGTCTCCAAACAGATGGCCTTTCGTATCATTCACTTCCTTAAAATTATCTAAGTCGATTAAGTAAAGGACACTCCAACTGTCTTGTGTGGTTTGATCTAAAATCTCAGAAATCCGATGTTCCATTCCAACCCTGTTATATAGTCCGGTCAAAGAATCTCTAAACATCCGTCTTTCTGCCTCTATATTGTGAATCACCCCACTGATCGTGTTGCTTTTGCTATCGTAGATCCCATTGATATTAAACATCTCATACATAAAGCCGGATGCTAACATCGGCACCTGCATACTCACAACCTCTTTCTCTTTTAACTGAGAATCCCATTTCCGCTTCATTTTTTTCGCGGTATCCGGCTCAATCAATTTCGTTTTTTTCCCCGTCTCAAAAAAAGACGGAATCTGCTGCTGCGTATGCAGATATTTTTTATATTTTCCCATAAAGCGCAGTGTCCCGGTATCACGATTATATTCAAAAAGTGGCTCATCCACTAACTGCTCCATTTCCTCAAAATCCATTTTCCTACCTCAAAAAAATCCTTTTTCTTCTCGCATTCAAGGTCCCACCTAAGGCTGTAAAACTTTACATAATCATAGTACAAAAATAAGAAAAAGACAAGTATTTTTCCAGCTTTTGTCATTTTTATGCTATTTCTCTGTCTGTATTTTTTTTAACAATGTTTCTGCTCCCCGCGTCTTTGCAAGTTCTCCGAACTGTGTCGCATATAGAATGCACTCTATTTGGATCCTGCCTGCTGCACGTTTATGCAGATAAAACGAAATTTTATCCACAACAATTCGCATCGTCTCCTCTAGTTTTCCACAATTTTGAAGGATTTGTACCCCTTCTTCGGTGGTCACTGCTTCCAGAATCGTTTTCGCGCAGATAAGATCAGCCCCTGCCTGTATAGCCGCTGCCGCCAAAATCTCCATTCGACAGTCTCCTTCCCTCGAATGCGTGTTCATCAGACCTCCGGCAAGTTTGATCAGTTTTCCGATATGCCCGGTCAAGAGCAATGCTTCAAATCCCAGTTCTGCAGCCATATCGATGGTTTTTCCGATAAAGTTGCTGCATTTCACACTTAAATCCAAGTCGTAGCCATATGCTTTTTGCATAAAATCTTTTCCATAATTTCCCGGAGTAACTGCCACCTGTTTTCTTCCGGATTCTTTCCAGACATTCAGCTCCACATGAATCGTATCTAACAGTGCCTGGCTGCTCATCGGCTCTACGATTCCACTTGTTCCTAGAATTGAAATGCCGCCTGAGATCCCAAGTCGTGGATTAAATGTTTTTTTGGCGATCTCCTCCCCGCCCGGCACGGAGATTTCCACAAGAATCGTGCCATGAAAATCGAATAGACCACAGACCTGCGACACTTCTCTTTGAATCATTTCGCGCGGAACGTGATTGATCGCAGCCTCCCCTACCGGCTGGTCTAGTCCTGGTTTTGTCACCCTGCCGACGCCTTCTTTTCCTTCTATCTCGATGGTAAGACCATCCTCTTGCATTTCTTTTACAGACACCGCAGCACAAACCAGTAAACCAGTCGTTACATCTGGATCATCTCCGCCGTCTTTTCGTACCCCGCAGCAACATTTTTTTTCATCCGCTTTCTGCCATTCCAAAACAGCTTGAAACAAAATCCCTTTTGGTGTCTCAATTGTAATGGTTTCTTTCTTTTTTCCCGAAAAAAGCGCAACCGCTGATGCTTTTGCCGCTGCAGCCGCGCAGCTTCCCGTGGTAAATCCGTAACGCATATCCGCCCTCCTTACAAAGAGTATAACAGCGCATTGCAGATTGCCGCTGCAACATTACTGCCGCCTTTTCTCCCCTGATTGATAATATACGGTACGCTGTCCTGCAAAAATAATTCTTTTGCCGCAACCACATTGACAAAACCAACGGGAACTCCGATGACAAACGCTGGTTTTTTTCCTGTTTTTTTCATAACATCCTGTAAAGAAATCAATGCTGTCGGCGCATTTCCGATCGCAAAGACCACTGGTTTTTCTATCTGCATGGCACGCTCCATGCTCACAGTCGCACGGGTCACGGTCCGTTCTTTCGCCTCTTTTGCCACATCTTCATCCGCCATAAAACAGTGTGCAGTTCCGCCAAATACTGCCAGCTTTTTTTTATTGATTCCAGATAGTGCCATATTCGTGTCCGTCACGATGTCCGCCCCATTTCTCAGCAATTCCTTTGCCTGTTCCACCGCATGTTCTGAAAAACGAAGCGTGTATGCGTACTCAAAATCCGCCGTCGTATGAATCACGCGCTTTGTCACTGCCTCTTGTTCTTTCGGAAGATGAATGCCGCGCTGTTTCAACTCTTCTGTAATGATTTCAAAACTTCTTTTTTCTATGTCTTGTGGCATGATATATTCTGGTTTCATTTTTCTCCTCCCTCCAAACACCTGCGGATTTCTTCTATCAGACGTCGGTTTTCTTCCTCCTTTTTAACAGCCACACGATAGTATCCCTTTTTCAGACCGCGATAATTGCTGCAATCCCGAATTAGAATTTTCTTCTCTAACAACGGCTCATACAACCGCTGTTCTGAAAAAAAGAAAAGATAATCCGCATCCGATTCATAGACTTGCAGACCGGTATCGCAAAGTTCCTCTGCAAGTATTTTTCTCTGCTTTTGCATATAAGATACACTTTTTGTGACAAATTCCTGCTCCTTGAGTGCCGCAACACCCGCACACTGGGCAAATACAGAGACGTTCCACTCCGGAAGCTGCAGACGAATTTTTTCGCACAACACGAGATCTGCGCAGAGCAGATATCCGAGTCGCACTCCCGGAATGGCATACAATTTTGTAAATGCCCGCACCACGATCAGATTTGGATATTCTGACAGGCGGCTTCTCATGGATCGCTGTCTGTCTTCTCCTGTAAATCCCAGGAAACATTCGTCTAACACTACTGTAATCTGCCGTTCTTTTGCGCGCGCAAGAATGTGCAAAAGCAGATTTTCCGAAAGAACCGCTCCGGTCGGATTATTCGGATTTGCCAGAAACAGCAGGTCCATCTCCTCTGTAAGATGCTCCAGAAAACGTTCTGTCAAACGAAACGATTCCTCTTTTTTCATTGCATAAAAAATGATCTCTGCCCCTACTGCCTCTGCCACTCTTTCATATCCCAAAAAAGAAGGAACTGGAATCAAAATTCGTTTCGGCTGCAGCGCATGTACGATTGCCAGAAACAACTCCGACGCGCCATTTCCGCAAATAATTTGCTCATTTGAAACAGAAAGCGCCTCCGCTAATGCGTTCGTAAGTGCCTCCGCTTTCAGATCCGGATAGTGTATACACGCTTCTGCCGCCTCCTGCAGAGCTTTTTGTACTGTAGGAGGCATCCCGAGCGGATTGATATTTACCGAAAAATCCAGTTCCACCGTCTGATGATAAATGTCACCTCCATGCTGCATACGCTCACTCCTTTCTTTCATCATAACCTCGTCTACTGACACTAGAAAAACAAACACAGTACCGCCAGACAAAGAAAAAATGTCAGATACGCTGCCGCATACAGCAGGCGATGGCTGCGCAAAATATCTTCCATCTCAACAGGACGGTTGGCATCTCCAATGTACGGTTTCTTTACCAGTTTTCCAAAATAACAGGCATCCCCTGCAAGCTGCACACCCAACGCGCCTGCACATGCCGCTTCCGTCTGTGCCGAATTCGGACTAGCATGTTTTCTCCGATCCCGTCTCCAGATACGCCACGCGGCTTTTCCATGAAATTCTTTTCCGAGAACACATGCTGCCGCAATAAACAAAAGCGCACAAACCCGCGCTGGTAAGAAGTTTACCACATCGTCTAGTTTTGCGGCCGTCCTTCCGAAAAACAGATACCGATCATTTTTGTACCCGATCATGGAATCCATGGTATTGACGGCTTTATACAAAAATCCCAAAACCGGACCGCCCAATGCCAGATACAGAAGCGGTGCGATCACACCGTCCGAGGCATTTTCGGCCACCGTCTCCACCGCCGCTTTTGTCACACCTTCCACGGTTAATTGTTCGGTATCGCGCCCGACGATCATTGATACCGCCTTCCGTGCCGCCACAAGATCCTCTCTTTTCAGCTGCACATATACTTTTTTGCTCTCCACTTTCAAGGACTTGCATGCCAGAATCTGCCCTGTCATCACACTTTCCACAATACACCCAAAGATTGGATGCAGCCAATATGAAAAACCTAGAATGGCCGCCGTAACGAAAAACGTCACGAGTAGTACGAGCACAGTTAACCGCCTGCCCGCCCGTTGTTTTTGCCGTTCACTTATTTTATCATCTTTAAAAAGCCGTTTTTCTAAAGCGCCAATCAACGCGCCGATCGCCCGTATGGGATGCCAGAGACTCGGCGGGTCGCCAATGAGCTGGTCCAGAAAAAATCCGGCTGCAAATGCATAGATATGATACCTCATGTTTCTTCCTCTCTCACTGAATTTTTTTCAAATCCCGAATCGTCTGGTCCGATTTTAGAAAAAATCGATATCCTTCTGCGTTTTTGCTGGAATAGGAAAAATACTCTCCCCCGTCTAACAGCGATAGTAACGCCATGATCGTTCCTCCGTGAACCATGCATACCACACGTGATGCCTGTGTGGGAATCTGGGACACCATCTTTTCCCAGCCTTTTTTACAACGGGCAATAAAATCTGTCCGACTCTCTCCTTCCGGAAACGGTAACGTTCCATTGCTATCGATCCACACCTGATACGCATCATCATTTGTTAAATCCTGATATGTTTTTCCTTCAAACCTTCCAAAATCAATTTCTTTCCATTCCTCTATCTCATGTATCTCTTTTCCCGGATACAGAATTGCCGCACTCTGCAGACAACGTTTCATCGGGCTGCAAAACAAAATGTCTGCTTCCGGATACAGCCCCTCTTGTCTCCGTTTCTGCAATTCTGTTTTTCCCTTTTCAGACAGCGAAACATCCGTGCGTCCCAAATAGGCATGTGCTTGATTTTCTGTCGTTTCTCCGTGTCTAAAAAGTAAAATCTCTATTTGATTTTCTGCCCCACTCCACATATGATTCGCTCCATTCTGTCTGCTTTTTCTGCCAGTTTGCATAGCAGGCGCCCGACGGTCTCCCTATATTCGCGCTCTTCTTCTGAAAGTGGCACGATTCCGTTTCCGACTTCATCGCTGATAATACTCAGATGCAGACAACCATCTACTATCTGAAACAGCATGGTTTCCAATTCCTGTTTTTTTTCCATCCGCTCCCGCACCCAGAGATGAAATCCATGCCATACGACCCAATCTTCTTTTCGTAATGTTCTCAGATTTGGTGCATCCGGTCCCTCGACCACGACCACCTTTTCGCTCTCGTGGCGCTGTTTTACATAGGCCAGCTTTCCCTGTGCCTTTCCACCCACATATAATTCCATCCAAAGTCTTCCTTTCTCTTATACCTGCCCAAGAGTCTCTTTGTGCCCGACCTTGTGGGCCGATCCTTGTGTACAGCTGACGGAAATCAGCCACAAAAGCGCGTACATGCTCATCTGCCTGCCACAACAGAGATACACATCGCACAGAATGCGATTCCAAGTTCACAAATCTGCACAAACCACCCGGCAGTATCTCCTGTAATGCCGCCAAATTCCTTTTTTGTACGCCAATAATAATAGGCAAAGATTCCAAGTGCAGTCAAAAATACCACAACTGCATTCCAGCCGGTCAGCCAGAAAAAAACGGCACTCCACAAAAAAAGCTGTATATACAGTGCGCCTTTTACGATCCGTTCCTCTGCTTTACTGGAAAAAAGGTACAGCAGTCCATCGCTTTTCGCATTCGGAAATGACACGACTGCGATTCCGCTAAAGATCCGGGACAGCCAGAAACTGCCTGCTAAAAGACAAACAGCGTTTTTTCCTGTAATCTGTGCATAGGATGCCAGCGCAAGAAGTGCCCAGACGAGAACACCGATCACGGAAAATGCCCCGATATGGGAATCCTTTAAGATCTCTAGTTTTCGTTCTTTCCCCTGATAAGAATGCAGGGCATCCATCGTATCCATGTATCCGTCCATGTGAATGCCACCGGACAATAAAAGCGGCAGCGCCAGTCCGATTCCCGCCCTGGTCAATGCAGAAAGGCCAAACTTTTGACAGATCCACCACCAGAAAACTGTAGCAGCGCCAATGACCACGCCGACCAGAGGGAAAAATGCGATCACATAGCGCATATCTTTTTCTTTCCATTCAAATTGGGGGACCGGAATCGCGGAATACATGGAAAATGCGATCACAAGCGATCTCAATACGGACATGGCTCCTCCTTTCCCGAAAGGACTACTGGAATTCCATAGACCACTTCGACTGCAAGTTCTGCCTCTTTTGCAAGCTGTTGATTCAATTCTCCTAAAATCTGAATATACTGCTCCGTCATGGAATCGTAGGTGATTCCGTCTTCAAATACATTGTTTGATACGATCACAAGATCGTTGGCCGATTGTGCGATGCCTCTCACATCCGCTAAAATCTTTTCCGTCAGATTGATCCCCGGCTCTTTTTTCGGCGAAAACAGCTCATTTGCAACCAGATTCGACAGACATTCCAACAGAACGACCGCCTCTTTCACCTGCGGAGCCGCTTCTTTTATCTGCCGCGGCTGTTCGATCGTGTGAAACGCTTTCCCGCTTCGCATTTTCCGGTGTCTTTCCACTTTTTTTACTGACTCTGCATCCGAAACCTGCATGGTTGCAAGATAATACAATGGCAGATTTTGCTTTCCGGCCAGATCGCAGACCATTTTCTCCGCATACGCAGACTTACCGCTGCCGCTGCCACCAAGAATCAATCGCATGGTGTCTCTCCTCCAAATCTCTCATATGGTTCCATCTGTAACTCCGAAAACGAATGCTCGGACTGATAGACGGCAAATACCTGATCCAGCATCGGAAACAGAAGTACCGCCCCGGTTCCTTCTCCCAGCGCCATATCCGCATCGATCACAGCCGAAAGCCCGAGTGCTTCTAAAATCCGATTTGCTGCCGCCTCACGGCTTTTGTGCGATGCGATCATATACGCCCGGCATCCCGGTTTCAGCCGTTCTGCAAGAAGTGCTGCCGTCGCGCTGATCACCCCGTCCAATACGATCGGCATCTGATACAGCGCACCGCCGAGAAAGATTCCCGCAAGCCCTGCCAGATCCAGACCGCCAACGCTCGTCAAAACGGTCATCGCATCTGCACCTCTCAGCTTATAGCGCTCGAATGCCTCCGAGATGACCTGTCTTTTTTTCCGCAGCCCTTTTTCATCAAGTCCCGCTCCTTTTCCGGTCATTTCCTCTACACTGCAGTCGAGCAGTGCTGCAGCCACCGCGCTGCTGGTCGTGGTATTTCCAATGCCCATTTCTCCGGTGGCCAAAATCTGATATCCTTGCGCTTTGCACTGCGCCACCAGCTCCACGCCGGCCTGGATGGCACGAACTGCTTCTCCCCGTGTCATTGCCGGCTCTTTTGCAAAATTTCTTGTGCCGCGTCTGATACATTTTTGCAACAGATTGTCTTGGTTTACAGGCGTATGAATTCCGATATTTACCGGAATCACATCGCACTGAGCCACACGCGCCATATGACAGACGGTGGATGTCCCCTTCGCCAGACTTTCCGCCACAGCCGCCGTCACTTCCTGCCCGCTCTGACTGACGCCTTCCTCCACGATTCCATTGTCCGCACACAAAACCAAAAGTGCCCGCTTTTTCACCTCTGGTCGGTCTGTGCGCTGAATCGCTCCGATGCGTGCCGTAATCCGCTCAAACACTCCCAGACCATCTAATGGTTTGGCGATCGCATCCCAGTTTTGTTTGATTTTTTTTTCAAATTCTGCATCCGGCGCTTCCATATTCCACCGATCCAGCCATTCCTCTTCCATTCTCTTTTCGCCTCTCATTTCTCCGTCGTTCGCACAATTTTATTTAAAATAAATATACATTTAACTTTCATTTAATATTTGATAAATTTTTTTCATATCCAGATGCGCCCGTGTGATCTCTGCCAGTTTTTCATACTGTGACTCTTTGAAGACGGCATAGTCCAGTGGCTTTTGCTCAAACGAAATCCCTTTTCGTTTTGCAAGTGCTTTTACCAGACATTGAGCACTCTCGCCCGCATCAAACAGACCATGCACATAGGAACCATACACTTGATTCCAGACACAGCCGTCTGCTTTTTTCTCTCCGGAAATCCGATCTCTTACTACAGCTGCCGGTTTCGCCTGCGCAGACAGCCGGGTTTTTCCCATATGGATTTCATACCCGTCCAACGGATGCCCATTCAAACCATCCAACACCCCTTCTGTCAAAAACGTTCCCTGCACACGGCTGCGGACTTTTTGCGGTGTCAAAACGGTTTTTACCGGCAAAAGCTCCATTCCACAAAGGGTTCCGCCGGATTCTACGCCATTTGGATCCTCAATGCATTCGCCCAGCATCTGATAACCGCCACAGATTCCGAAAACAGTTCCGCCGGTTGATGCATATTTTTTTACTGCAGCTTCCAATCCATTCTGACGCATCCATCGTAAATCTTCCATTGTATTTTTGCTTCCCGGAAGGAAAATGATATCTGGATTTTGCAATTCATGAACCGATTTTACATACCGAAGAGATACCCCTTCCATCTGTTCAAACACAGTAAAATCTGTAAAATTGGAAATTCTCGGATAATGGATCACAGCCAGGTCGATCGCCTGCACGGTTCTCTTTTCAAACCGTTCTGTCAGACTGTCCTCGTCCTCCAGCGCAACCTGCATATAAGGCACGACCCCGACAACCGGAACCTCTGTCCGCTCTTTGAGCATATCAATGCCCGGATCTAAGATCGTCTGATCTCCTCGAAATTTATTGATCACAAGCCCTTTGACGCGCGCTTTTTCCTTTTCTTCCAACAGCAAAAGTGTTCCCAAAAGCTGTGCAAACACACCGCCCCGGTCAATATCTCCCACCAAGAGCACCGGTGCATCGACCAGCTCTGCCAGCCCCATGTTTACGATATCATTCTCTTTCAGATTGATCTCAGCGGGACTGCCTGCCCCCTCGATCACAATGATATCCGCCTGTGCTTCTAGTTTATGATACGCCTCTAAAATCTGTGGAATCAACTGTTTTTTATAAGAAAAATACCCCCGTGCCGCCATATTCCCCTGTACTTCTCCATTCACAATGACCTGCGAGCCTACATCGTTTGTCGGTTTCAGCAAAATCGGATTCATACAGACCTGCGGCTCGATTTTGGCTGCCTCCGCCTGCATCACCTGCGCACGCCCCATCTCTAGTCCTTCTTTTGTGATATACGAATTTAGCGCCATATTTTGGGATTTAAACGGTGCGACCCGGTAGCCGTCCTGTTTAAAAATCCGGCACAATGCGGCAGCCAAAAGACTTTTTCCAGCCCCCGACATTGTCCCCTGTATCATGATCGACTTTGCCATAACCGACTCCTTTCTGCGTTTGCTTTTCACTCTTACGGGAACTTTTAAACATATAGAAAAAACCGGAACCCTTTCTTTTCAGAAAGAATTCCGGCGCCCCTGCCAAGGATTTTCTCATCTGCTGAAATCCTTGTATCGTCGATGCGACTGGATTCGAACCAGCGACCTCTGCGTCCCGAACGCAGCGCTCTACCAAGCTGAGCCACGCATCGAAATCTGTGATAAACAGAACAAATTCATTATATCACAGATTTTTTATTTGTCAAGTACTTTTTTTGCTTTCTGAATTATTTTTTCTATATCAAAAGTACTTTTTCCATCTCCTCAAATCCTTCCTTACAATTGTTTGGCCAATTCTACTCCGCTACAGGAGTATTTTAAAATGTTATGTATGATTTCTATGATTTTCTCTGCGGCATCCTCCGGCGGCATGCCCTGTCTGCTGATATTTGCCACCACTGTATACTCCGATTCAAGCATTTCCGGATGCGGCCGATATGCAATATACGCCGACATACTTTCATCTGTCAGCATCCCCGGGCGCTCCCCGATCAGAACACACACCACTTTTGCGTGTAACAGAGGACCGATCGTTCTGGCTGTATTTACCCTGCAATAACGGACAAAAAACGGCGTTCCTACGGTTAAATTTTCACGCTCCAGTCTGCGTTTTACCTTTTCAAACACGATCGACGCATTTGCCGGGATTGCCGGAGCACTCAGCCCGTCTCCAAAGTAGATTTGCACATCCACTCCATCCAAACAATGCTCTTTGATCTTTTTTTGCATCTCCTCTGGAAAGATTCTTCCCCAGTCCGGTCTTGTGATCATTTCGTATTTATCTTTACACTTTGTTTGTACCTCCATGACTCCAAGTGCCTCGACCTGTTCTTTTGTCACCTCTGTTGTCACTGCGTCTGCCGCTGCTGCCTGATCCGCCAAAAAACTTAAATAGGCTTTTGTCGGGTATCTAGCCCCGGACCTGCCGATTCCAATACGGGCTGGTGTAGCCTGTTTGTATTCTTCTGATAACTTCATCTTTCACACCCTGCTCTCTGTTTCGTTCCTTTTCCCACTGTTCCATGTTACCGGCATTTACCGACAACGTATTATTGTGTAGAATCTGCCGTTTTTCCAGCCATTGCTCAAATTCGTAGATGGGACGTTTGTTCAGGATCTTTCGCAGCGCTGCCACATCATGAAACCCGGTGGACTGATACATCAGCATCACATCGTCACCCTGCGGGAGTCCCATAATATAATGACAACCTGCCGAGGTGAGAAGAATGGCCAGACTCTCTACATCATTCTGATCCGTCGGCATATGGTTGGTGTAACAGATGTCACATCCCATCGGAAGTCCATGCATGTGACCGCAGAAAACGTCTTCCAATCCTGCACGGATCAGCTCTTTCGTGTCATAGACATATTCCGGTCCGATGAATCCGACCACCGTATTGACAAGAAACGGATGATAATGTCTTGCAAGACCATAGCAGCGGTTTTCCATCACACCCTGGTCTGCTCCGAAATTTGCCTCCGCGGATAATTCGGCGCCCTGTCCGGTCTCAAAATACATGACATTCTCGCCCTTGGCGGAACCTTCGCTTAAAAACATCTGTCTGGCTTCTTCTAACAGCTCCGGGGTGATCCCGAATTCGCGACACGCCTTCTCACTTCCCGCGATCGACTGGAAACAGAGGTCTGCTTTTGCCCCGGTTTTTAGCGCTTTCATCTGTGTCGTGACGTGTGATAACACACACGTCTGCGTCGGGATTTCATATTCTTCCTTTAATTCTGTAAGAAGATTCCAGATCCTTGCCGTACTTTCCACTGTATCCACCGCCGGATTTAACCCGATGACCGCATCGCCAACGCCATAGGAGAGTCCTTCCAAAACAGATGCCCGCACACCCGCCACATCATCGGTCGGGTGATTCGGCTGCAGGCGGCTTGCCAGCACCCCTTCCTCCCCGATCGTCGTATTGCAGTGCGCTGTGATCCGAAGTTTGCTTCCAGCGTAAATCAGATCCATATTTCCCATGAGCTTTGCCAGCCCTGCGATCACCTCACTCGAAAGTCCCCGACTGACCGTTAATATCTGCTCACTCGTCGTTGCATCGGAAAGAATCCAGTCCCGCAGCTCGGCCATCGACCAGTTTGCCACTTTTTTATAAATCTCTTCCTCAATATCATCCTGGATCACTCTGGTAACTGCATCCTCCTCATACGGAACTGCCGGATGATTTCGGATATCTGCCACTGTCAGATCACTCAATACCATTTTTGCTGCCACACGCTCTAAGCGGCTCGTCGCACCTACATTTGCGAGAGTATCACCGGACTTTTTTTCACTTGCCTTTGCAAGCACCTCTTTTACAGAAGAAAACTGATATGTTTTTCCACGAACCATACATTTTAAATTCATAGTTATCCCTCCTGTCTGCTGTTTTTCTCCTTCCGATATGCGATCTGAGAGAGAAATTCCTGCATCAGTCCTGCCGCTGCGATCGCGGTCGCCTGTGTCGGATCATATGGCGGCGACACTTCTACCATGTCATACCCGATAATATCTAAGTCTTTTAGTCCCCGCACGAGTTCTAATGCCTCTGCTGTCGTAAATCCTCCCGGTACTGGTGTTCCCGTTCCCGCTGCATACGCAGGATCTAAGAAATCAATGTCAAAAGTCAAAAATACTTTTTTGTCTCCCACACGATCTTTGATTTTTTGAACAACTTCCTCCATTGTCATTTGATGCATGACATGGGCATTGATACATTCATACCCCAGTGCTGCAGAATGTTCGCTGTCATCCGGTCCATACTGACCTTCGCGGACACCGATATGAATGGAATGCGTCGTATCGACCAGTCCTTCCACTGCTGCATGATGAAACGGCGTTCCATGATTATACGGCTTTCCGAAATATTCCGGGATCGTATCGTAATGCGCATCAAAATGTACCAGCGCGACCGGCCCGTACACCTTTGCACAAGCCCGAAGTTCCGGAAGTGTCACACTGTGATCGCCTCCCATTGCAACCGGGATCACACCTTTTTCAAAAATCGGAAGCATTCCTTTTTCAATCAGATCAAACGACTCTTCCATATACCCTGGAACATTTTCCAGATCGCCATAATCGTAACCGTTACACTGGTCAAAAATGCCGACTCCTAAAACCGGATTGTACGGCTTTGCTGCCAGGCAGGACATATCGCGGATTCCTGCCGGACCAAATCGTGTTCCCACCCGGTAAGATGCACCGGAATCAAACGGGATTCCTACTACCACAAAATCCGCATCGTCTAAATTTCTTCCATACTGCATTCTCATAAATGTCTTGATTCCACAAAACCGTGGGGATTTTAAAGAATCTTCTACTTTTACGTCACTCATCATTTTCCCTCTTTTCCTCTTAGTTCGCTGCTTCTTTTGCTGCCTGCTTACTATATTCCTCAATCCATTCGTCAAACTTTCCGTCATCCTGACATTCTTTTATCACATCATTGACCAGCTTGACAAAATCATCGCTTCCTTTTGCAATTCCACATGACACCCGCTTTTCACTATTTTGAAATTTTACGGTATCACACATGACTAAATCCGAATTACTAATGACATACTGCTGTGCAACTATAATGTACCCATAACAGTGGACACACGAATTAGTGTAGTACCCGTTTTTCGGA
>JBJENW010000011.1:0-5105 GCA_051880395.1 Lachnospiraceae bacterium
GTGCCAAAGGGCGTTATGGGAGAAGAAGGACCAAGATTTGTTTGGAGGAATGAAACATGAGTTTGGAAGCGACGAGTAAATTTTTAAGTTTGATTCTGCGCCATAAACCAGAGACAATCGGCATTGAGTTGGACGAGCATGGCTGGGTAGAAAACGTCCATGGAACATATGACAACGTTGGGGTTAGGCCCTGATGTTTGCATGGCTGATGAAGGATGTGATAGAGTAATGGACGGTGGAGTATGAGCGGAAGGGGAAAATGTAATTAGTAAAGAAAAATCTTCAGCAGATAGAGCAGGATATGATATAATGAAAGAAAAATGTGGAGGTGTTTTTATGGAGCAGGTATTACAAAATGTTCTACATTTATATATTTCGGAATTAAAAAAAATATATGGTTCTTATATGCGTCAGATTATATTGTATGGTTCGTATGCAAGGGGGGATTATACGATAGATTCGGATATAGATATCATGATATTATTAGATTTGACGGATTTGGAAATTAAGAGATACAGACATCAACTTTCAAATATAACATTTGATTTCAATATGGATTATGACCTGGATATCAAACCAATAGCAAAAAGTGAAGAACAGTATAAAAAATGGGTGAAGAATTATCCATTTTATGCGAACGTGAACAGAGAAGGAGTGACATTGTATGAATCAGCCTAAGGAAATAGGTACGCGAAAAGATCTGGTTTTGTATCGGATTGAGACTGCGAAAGAAGATTTAGAAGCAGCCAAAATCTTACAAGATAGGATAGAGTAAGCAGTTAAAATAGGTGAAAGGAAGTAAAAAAATGATACCACCAAGAAAAGTAGCATTTGAAGCGAAAAAAAGAGAAAATGAAAATTTGGAATTTCGAACTTATCTAAAATGTAATGCCAACGAGAAAGAATTAGATCAGCAGTTTTTAAAGCTACATGAAGAATTGTTTGAAACCTATGACTGTAGCAAATGTCGGAACTGCTGTAAACAATATTATGGCTCGATACCACCCGAAGATTTGGAAAAAGATGCAAAACAGTTAGGAATGACAAAAGAACAATTCATGGATTTGTTTTTTGGTGAAAAGGATACGGAAGAAAATTACAAGACAAAACATAAGCCGTGTGATTTTTTACAAGAGGATGGCAATTGTATGCTCGGTGACTGTAAGCCTCAAAACTGTAAAAATTATCCCTATACAAATCAACCGGAACGGTTGCAAAGTCTGTATAGTGTGTTGGATGTAGTCGGGATCTGTCCGGTTGCATTTGAAATCTATGAAAGACTAAAGAAAGAATATAGATTCAAAAAATGAGGTGATAGAAAAATGAGTCTGACAGCAACAAGTAAATTTTTAAGTCTGATTCTGCGCCATAAACCAGAGACGATCGGCATAGAGTTGGACGAGCATGGCGTCCATCGATGCGCAGGGATTGCTTCCAAAAACCAGGTTGTATGTGCATTTGTCGAAGGACTGTGATACAGCAGCGAAAGTTGGAAAACGGCATGGGAAACCCGTGCTTTATATCGTCAAAGCAAAAGAGATGTATCAGGCAGGGTATAAGTTTTTTCTGTCGAAGAATGGAGTGTGGCTGACGAAACAGGTGCCGGTGGAGTATTTGGTGAAGCAGAATTAGATTGATTCGATTGAATAGGTGAGGGAATTAGACTCTCATCTATTTTTTGTTTTAAAAATGTAAATGAAACATTCTTCTATGTCGATAAAAAACATAAACGTATACGGTACGAAAGAAACGGAGGAAAAGGCCTCGGACGATTACGGTTTCTTTTACGGTAAGCAGAAAGATACGGATCGTTCCGTGATCTTTGCGTCTGTTGCGACACTCGGCAGAGAAGAATATCTGCACAAAAAATACTTTGCACCGGATTATTTTGAGTATATCGTCATCGATGAATTTCACCATGCAGTGACCGATCAGTATCAGAGAATTCTGGCTTACTTTCATCCGAAATTCCTGCTCGGTCTGACCGCGACACCGGAACGTATGGACGGAAAAGATATCTACGCGCTCTGTGATTACAACGTACCGTATGAGTTGCCTCTAAAGGATGCCATCAACAAAGGCATGTTGGTTCCGTTTCATTATTACGGAATCTATGATGAGACCGACTACTCGGGCTTGCATCTCGTGAAAGGACGCTATGACGAAAAAGAACTGACAGACTTGTATCGGCAGAGTACCAAACGATATGACCTGATCTACAAATATTACAAAAAATATCGTTCCAAACGGGCGCTTGGATTCTGCTGTTCCAGAAAACATGCCGAGGAAATGGCAAAAGAATTCTGTAAACGCGGCATCCCTTCCGTTGCGGTTTACAGCAATGCAGACGGGGAGTTTTCGGAAGAGCGGGACAAAGCGATTCAGATGCTGAAAAAGGAAGAGATACGTGTCATTTTTTCGGTGGATATGTTCAATGAGGGATTGGATATCGCTTCGTTAGATATGGTTTTATTTCTGCGACCGACCGAATCACCGGTTGTCTTTTTGCAGCAGTTGGGGCGAGGACTTCGTATGGATCGCGGAAAAGAATATCTGAATGTGCTGGACTTTATAGGCAATTATGAAAAGGCGGGGAAGGCACCGCTTTTGCTGATAGGGGAAAACACAACAACCGAAAAACGTGCATCCCAGTATCAGGATTTTGAATTTCCGGATGACTGTATCGTAGATTTTGATATGCATCTGATCGATCTGTTCAAGGAGATGGAGAAAAAATCCATGACGGTAAAAGAGCGAATCCGGCAGGAGTATTTTCGCGTGAAAGAGCTTCTGAACGGAAAAGTGCCCACAAGGATGGAACTGTTTACATACATGGAAGATGAGGTGTATCAGTACTGTCAGAAGCATCCGAAAGAGGGACCGTTTCAGAGGTATTTGGAGTTTTTGGCGGAAATAGATGAATTGTCACAGGAGAAAAAAATCCTGTATAACAGTATTGGAAGAGAGTTTGTTTCGTTGATAGAAACGACAAATATGCAAAAGGTTTATAAGATGCCGATTCTGTACAGCTTTTATAATAAAGGAAATGTGCGAATGGAGGTTACGGACGAAGAAGTCCTGCAGAGGTGGAAAGAGTTCTTCGATACCGGTACGAACTGGAAGGATTTCGAAAAGGACATGACGTTTGAAAAATATAAAAAGATTACAGACAAACAACATCTGCAGAAGGCGAAAAAAATGCCGATTCATTTTTTAAAGGCATCCGGGAAAGGTTTTTTTGTGGACAAAGACGGGTATGCGATCGCCATGCGCGAGGAGATGCGTGAGGTGGTTGGAATGGAGGCGTTTGGGGAGCAGATGCGGGATGTGCTGGAGTATCGGACGGTGGAGTATTATCGGAGGCGGTATGAGGAGAAAGGTAGTGGCTTAGATTAATATTTGACTTTTACGCTTAATTTCGCTATAATAAAAAGCATAAAAGTCAAAAAAGTAGGTGGTGGAATGAAACAGTCGAGAGAAATTTTAAATTTGGCAAAACAGAATAATGGAATTGTTACCACGGCAATGGTAGTTTCATCCGGTCTTTCGCGTGGAAGTTTAAAATATCTGGCTGAAAAGGGAAGTTTAGAGCATGTATCGCGCGGAGTATATACTATGCCGGAAGCATGGGAAGATGAGTTTGTCAATTTGCAAAGTCGGTACAAAAAAGGCATTTTTTCACTTGATACGGCTTTGTTTCTTTGGGATCTGACGGATCGTACTCCAGGAAAATATCATATGACATTTCCAAGTACTTATAATCTTTCTGGAGCGAAAAAAGAAAGGATTTTGTGCCACCAACAAAAGATTGAATATTATCATTTGGGAATTGTAAATGCAGTTACACCTTGCGGAAATCGTGTCAGGGCTTATAATGCAGAACGTACATTATGTGATATTTTAAGAACGGTTAACCATGCAGATGTTCAGATCATCGCAGAGGCTTTCAAGCGCTATGTTGTTAAAAAGGACAAGAATATACCTTTACTATCTGAATATGCAAAAGAACTGAAAGTAGAAAAACGACTGAGAGCTTATTTGGAGGTACTGTTATGAAAAATGCGATGCAGTTGAAAGCGATTGTAAAAAATATAGCAAAGGAAAAAAAGATATCAGCACAGCTTGTACTTCAAAATTATATGTTGGAGCGTTTTTTGGAACGTGTATCGGTTTCGGATTATCAAGATAATTTTATTATCAAAGGTGGATTTTTGATTGCATCTATGGTGGGATTAGATTCAAGAGCAACGATGGATATGGATGCTACAATTAAGCGATATCCGGTGAATCAAGAAATGATTCAAAAAATGATTGAAGAAATAATATCTATTGATTTGCAGGATGATATTACATTTACATTCAAAAGTATTGGTGAAATACGAGAAGGTGATGATTATACAGGCTATCGGGTAGCATTATCTGCAAATTATCCACCAATGGCTGTTCCGCTAAAATTGGATATAACGACGGGGGATAAAATAACACCTCGTGAAATTGAATATCAATACAGATTGATGATGGAAGATCGTAGTATTTGTGTTTTGGCGTATAATATGGCGACTATATTGGCAGAAAAATTAGAAACGGTCATTTCACGTGCAGATCAAAATACTCGACCTAGAGATTACTACGACATTTACATATTGACAAAATTGCAGTCTGAAAATATTGATCGCGAGACATTGATTCTTGCATTGGATGCAACTGCAAAAAAAAGAGGATCGGTTTCTGTATTGAAGCAGTACCGTGAAATAATTGAGGTTGTTCGTAATAGTGAGGTTATGATCCAACAATGGGCTAATTATAGAAAAGATTTTGATTACGCAGCTGGAATTACGTTTGATGAGGTGTGCGATGCGGTTGTGCGGATAATGGAATATTTGGGAGGAAGCAATGGATGAAAAATATAACAGTGTGTAGTTTTTGCAGCGGATGCAGCAGTTGTGGTGGATGCGGCGGTGGAGGGGCTGATTGAGAAAAGAGATAGAGTAAGCAGATGAAATAGGTGGAGGCAGTTATGCTTTCATCTATTTTTTTATGTGGTGCGCCTAGCGGCGCACGTTTCTAACGGGTTAAAGTCCCGAATCCGCCCGGTAGTGGGAAGG
>JBJENW010000012.1:0-5098 GCA_051880395.1 Lachnospiraceae bacterium
AGTCCAATGCCGGGTTCCCGCCGGCATGATCACTCAAGATTCCGAGAGATCATATATTTTTGGCATACGCTCCTCCATTCCAGGGATGATAAATCTTTAGCAATTCTTCCACATCCGCACTGTTTTCTTTACAAAAAAGAACACTCTTTTGATATCCGTCTTTTATCCATCCCGCCTGTTTTTCCTCCTGTAGAAAATCCTGTAAAAACACCGGCTCTTTTGCAATGTTTGGACAATACTGATATCCGTTTTCAAATAACGGCCAAACGTCCCGGATCACCGGATGCTCCTCCATTCGTATGATTTCCTGTCGATGCAGTTCTTTTCCTCCGATTGCCGCTACGAGTGCCGCCAGACTTCCCAGTCTTTGATAAAACGCCGAATCCGTATCTGCACCGCAACTCTGTTCTTCCAAAAACTCCACAAAGCTGCAATCGTCATACACCAATATTTTCTTTCGATAAAACGGCAGATCTTTTTGCACGTTCTGGTTAAACCATGCCAGATATTTCTGAAACGTCTGTTCCGTATAAAGCAGCCGTTCGTCATAAATCACACGCTTGTTCTGCGCGAACTGCACACAACTGCGTGTCTGCCCGATCGGTGTCACTGTCTGTAATTCCAGATCCTCTAAAATATCAAAAAAAGTATACAAAATGGCTCGTTTATGGCTTTTTATCTTGGCATATGCCTGTTCCATTCTATTCTGCATACAAAAACCTACTTTCTTTTTTTGTTTTCATTATACCAAAAAAGAGCCTTTCTCCACATTTTTTGAATAAAAGGCTCTTTTTTATGACTAAGCGTTAAAATTTCTTGTTTTTAACTCTCCACAATCTTATAATACACACGCGCCGTCATACGATAGACGATCGTATACGCGATGAAGAAAATCAAAATGGTGCAGGCGATGCAAAGTAAAAACAGTTTCGTGTTATCTAACATGCACATCTTTAACAAGGTCTTAATGATCGGGAAAGCGGCAAATACATGTACCATTGCTACAAGTACAGGCAGGAAAAATACCATACGAATCTGTGTCTGAATCGTCTTTCGCACTTCTTTTTTGCTCATACCGACTTTCTGCATGATGACAAATCGTTCTTTGTCCTCATACCCCTCAGAAATCTGCTTGTAATAGATGATCAGAACGGTTGCCATCAAAAACAAAACGCCAAGCATCACACCTAAAAATAGAAAGCTTCCGGTTGCCGAGCGGAATTCCTGATATTCTTCTGCATAGTTGTACACCGAATAAATAAAACTCCAGTTTCTTCCTACATAATCCTGACACTGCTCCTTCAGTTCACTTTTCTCTTTTTTGGTTCCAACCACATCGAACTGCAGCTTATAATTGCGAAGGTTCATTGGCGCATACTCTTTTTGTTCGCTGCATTTTTGACACAGTTCGTCATATGCCTGATCTTCCAACGCGAGGAAACTGACATTTTGATAAATATTTCCATTCGTATCTGTTGGGAAACTGTAAAGTTTCTTCTGCACCTCAATCTGTGTTCCTACCATATTCGATTTCTGTTCGAGACTTTCTCCTTTATCCACATATAGTGCCGCTCCATTTTCTTTTAAAGAAAGTTTTTTCCCGGTTAATGTCTCATAATCCGATTGTTTCAATACGATCATAAAATAGATGTCTGATCCAAAAAACTTGTTCGTATATTGATATGATTGATCTGCTCCTTGTTTCAAAACCAGTTCTAAAGTTTCAAACTGGCGGATGCTATTTAACTGATATTTTTTTTGTGATTTTTCCAATACATTTTCCGCTACTGTTTTTGCTTTTTCTAATTCTTTCTCTGCCATCGTTTCCATATTTATGCCAATCGAGATGTCACGTGGTGCCAGTTTTTTCACTGCATCCTGTGTACCCTCATACATCGAAACGGTTGTAGACAGTGTGACCAGCACCATCGTGGATAAAATACAGATATTTGCCAGTCCGACTGCATTCTGCTTCATACGATACAACATACCGGATACCGCGGTAAAATGTCCCGTCTGATAATAAAAATTTTTATTTTTGCGAAGCAGTTTCAAAATCACGATACTGCAGGCGGTAAATAACAGGTAGGTTCCTATGATTACCAACACTACTGCTACAAAGAACAAGAACATTGCAGAAGCATCTTTTGTTCTCCAGGAAATCCCGTATCCCCCGGCAAGCGCAGCCACACCAAGAATCGCCAACACCCATTTGGTTTTCGGTTCGCGTTCTCCTGCATGCTCGCTGTGTAACAGTTCGATCGGATTGGACAGATGCAGACGGCATACACTTGCTGCAAACAGTACGATCGCAATCGCCGTAAACAACACAACGGTCCAGATCACTGCCTTTGGAATAATCTGAAATGGGATCGGTGCCGTCTCATGCACTAATTTTACCAGAATCATAACCAGCAGTTTATTTAGTAAAATGCCGATGACAAGGCCTCCCACTAATCCAATTGCAGAAACAAACAAATTTTCCCAAAACAATACACGCCCAATATGTCGTTTTTCCATTCCAAGAATATTATACAGACCAAATTCTTTCTTTCGGCGGCGAATCAAAAACGAATTGGTATAAAACAGAAAGATGACTGCAAAGATTCCAACTGTGTAAGTTCCAAATAGCAATAACTGTTGAATATTTTCTCCGCCATGCATTTTCGCAATTCCCGGATGAAAGGAAATGGCTGACATCACGTAAAACATCATAACTGTCACAAGAAACGTCAGCAGATACGGGAAATAAAACTTTCCGTTTTTCCGAATATTTTGTATCGCTAATTTCGAATAAAACCCTTTATTCACGGCGTTCACCTCCCGTTGTAATGACTGTCAAAGTATCCGAGATTTTCGCAAACATTTCCTCTTTACTGCGGTTTGCCCGATATAATTGATGGAACACTTCCCCATCTTTGATAAACAACACGCGCTTTGCGCAGCTTGCTGCTTTGATCGAATGGGTAACCATTAGAATGGTCTGCCCTTCTTCGTTAATCTGTTCAAATAAATCCAATAAGCTGTCTGCTGCATGAGAGTCGAGTGCTCCGGTCGGTTCATCTGCCAAAATCAATTCCGGCTCTGTGATCAGTGCTCTTGCCACTGCTGCACGCTGTTTTTGTCCACCGGATACCTCATACGGATACTTATCCAACAGTGCCGCGATTCCTAATTTATCTGCCAACGGTCCAATCCTGTTTTCCATCACAGATGGCTTCTTTTTGGAAAGAACCAACGGAAGATAAATATTATCTCTTAAGGAAAAAGTGTCTAATAGGTTAAAATCCTGAAACACAAATCCCAGATGTTCCCGTCGAAACGCTGCGATTTCTTTTTCTTTAATGTCTGACAAGCGTTTTCCATTCAACTGTACCTCTCCACTGGTCGGTTTATCGAGCGATGCTAAAATATTTAACAAGGTCGTTTTTCCGGAACCACTTTCTCCCATGATCGCTACATATTCGCCCTGTTCCACAGAGAAATTTACATCCTGCAGTGCCTGTACTTTGTTTCCACCAAATCGTGTTGTATAAACTTTCTTTAAATTATTTACTTCCAATAAATTCATAATCTTCCTCCATTCTAGTTTGCTTGATCGATCGCTTTCTTTTTTGTTCTTCTATATTCTAACAAGAATAGAGATCCGTTTCCATTGATTTGACTTACAAAAAAAGACGGAACCTTACATTTTTGTAAGGTTCCGCCCTTCTATGTTTCTTACACTTCCTTATCTAAGATATGCTGCAAGCTGATAGACTCTTTCTCTTGTCAGTTCTGCTCCCTTCTGACTTTCCACCGCAGACTGCATACTGCCGCCTTCATAAGCGGCTCCGGCCTCTTTCATTGCCTGTTCTTTTTGAGAAATCCAGTTCTTTTCTTCTTCTACGATCGTGTTCATGGTCGCCTCATCCAGCGTTGCCTTTAACGTTCCCCAAATCTGATTCAACTCTGTATCCCAGATTGTATAAAGTTCAGAGCTTGCCTCATTGATGTCTGTCTGCGTGGTCGCCTGATCAAGTTTTGCCTGCACTTCGGCTGCTCTGCTCTCGACATTTGCCAGTTCCGTATCAATTGCTGCTCCACTGTCAGATAAACCAGATGCATCTGTCGCTGTTTTTTCTGCACCAAAGAATCCGTCCTGCGCTTCCACGTTATAGATTCCATAGGTTGTTGTCGTTCCTCCCGCGCCCTCTAACATTCCGGTCATGGATACCCATTGTTTGAATTCCTCCGGCAGTTCGCTGACCGGCGCTCCCGGGAGATAAATGTAAATCTCATTGGCATTGTCCAATCCATACGGTTCACTGTAATGATATCTGATCCCGTCAATAAATTCCTCTTCGTCCACATTTTTCTCATAATTGATCGACTCGATCCGAACCAGATAGGTATACTCATTTACCTTCTCCGGCTTTGTAAAGGCACCTTCAAACCCGCATTGATATACCGTTCCATTCGGATATCCCTCACCTGTATCTCCCATATCACTGTCACTGTAAAAACCACTAAAACTTCTATCTGCATTTATATTTAATTCTGTCGACCATGCGCCTGCTCCACTACAAAACGTAAACGTGTATCCTGATAATTTCTGAAACAGTGCTGGCACTTGATCCGTTTCCTTTGAAGATGTTTTCTCTTTTTCCTCTGACGCATCGCTGCTGCTTGTTTCTTCGCTCTCCTGTTTCGTGTCACTTTTGTCCTTTGGTTCACTTTCGGTATCTGAAGCATCATCTGACTCTTCTTTTTCCAAAGGCACTGCCGTATTCTCCTGATTTGTTGTTGTCCCCTCATTTTGTGCAGAACCACAAGCTCCCACTGCCACCATACTCGCCGCTGCACACAGCATCCAAATAATTTTTCGATACTTTTTCATCTTACTTTTCCTCCCTCTCTTTAGAATGTTCTCTCAGAATCAGTCTCCTATTTATTTTATCATATCTTTCAAAATTCTAAAACACTTTTATCCGCTCTACTTAGGTTAAACATCTACGATACTATTCGCACAATTTTTTACGTTACGCGGACGTTTCCGGTATTCGGCAGGAGGCAAGGTGCGGGGTGGCTGAAACAAAAGTGGCTAGACAGAAATGAA
>JBJENW010000013.1:0-29247 GCA_051880395.1 Lachnospiraceae bacterium
GGTTCCGGAAAAAGTTGTTGTATGCCGTTTGCAGATTCATCTGTGCATTTGCGAGCGCCAGACTGTCAACCTCTTTCAGCCATGGAAATTCCTTCTTGTACTGCGCCGGCGTGTTGTTCAGTTTCTGCTTCGTTTCCTCGTAATGTTTGATCTTATCACCCAGCATTTTATTATAGATGAACCGTACACAGCCAAACGTTTTGGCAAACAGAGTTCTTTGTTCGCTGTTTGGATAGATTCTGAATTTATATGCTTTGTTTGCCATAAGTCTCACCTTTTTTTTCGTCTTTCTTTTTCTCCCTGCGTCTCGATATATTTTTTGATCACTTCGATTGGTGCACCACCTGTCGTGAGCAGGCAAAAACTCTGGCTCCAAAAATATTCCTTCCACAGCTTCTGCCGTATTTGTGGAAATTCTTTTTTCAGGAGTCTGCTGCTTGCACTTTTATATGCATTTATGAATTTGCTGATCTCAGAATTTGGGTGCGCCCGAAACAAAATATGTACATGATCTTTATCATGATTCCATTCCTGCAAAGTAATATTATAATTTGGTGCAATATACTCAAATATTTCTTTTGCACGGTTGGAGATTGTTTCATCAAATACCTTTCTGCGATATTTTACAACAAGTACAAGATGGTAGTGTAACAGGAATACTGAATGTGCATTACTATCTAATTCCATGTATTTTCCATCCTTTCTTTTTCTTCGACTGAATTTATAATAACGCATTTTATCCTGTGTGTCAATGTTTCGTGACGGACGCAATTCATCCCCCACTTTAGAAGCGGGGGGACTTCTTGCTATAATAGGTTAAAGCACACTTACGCTCATATATTCATCCAGTCGATCGCATACAAAGGCAGATTCACCAGTCCTTCTTCTCGCTTGTAGTCTGCCATCGATGTTCTGACTGCCAGCTTCGGTTCAAATTTTTCCCGGTAAGATTTCAAACTTTTTGCCCTCAGATTTGTTTCTGCCTTAACCTCAAGTGGAATGATCTCTGCACCTGTGTCTGCTATGAAATCAATCTCACAGGTTCCCCGGTCGTTTGTATAATAGTAGAGATTTAGATCCTGCTTTGTGATCAACTGCTGCAGGACATATTGCTCTGTCAACGCGCCTTTGAATTCTACAAACAGTGCATTTCCATCTAAAAGCGTCTGCTGCTGCAGCCCGACCATACAACTAAGCAGGCCGATATCCACAAGAAACAGTTTAAATGCCTTTAAATCTTCATATGCCTTTAATGGCATTTTGGGTGTCTGTACACGGTGGATCTGATGAATCAACCCGCAATCCCGAAGCCATAATATCGCTGTTTCAAATTCTTTTGCTCTCGCTCCTTCCCGCAGAAGTCCATATACAAACTTTTTATTTTCCTTGGCTAATTGTGCGGGAACACTGTGAAAAACCATGCGAATCTTCGGCACGATCTCATTTGGAGCGTGTTTGGAAAAATCCTGTTTTGTTCTTTTGAAATTAGGATACCATTTCTTTACAAAAATAACAAGGAACTTTCGAATATATATTACACTTTTTACAGGGAACTTTTGTCGTTTTATTACACTTTTTACAACGTAAAAGTGTTTCTGTATTTGGAACGATCTCTTTTATAAGAAAATATATTTACAGATAAACAGTACCGCCAGTACATACATTAACGGTGTCACTTTCTTCGCTTTTCCGCAAATGACATGCAAGATCACGTAAGAGATCACCCCGATCGCGATTCCCTCTGCGATGCTGTACATCAAAGGCATTGCGATCAGACACAGATACGCCGGAACCGCCTCCAACAGATTTTCAAAGTCAACCTGTAAAATCGAAGATACCATCAAAAATCCGACAAAGATCAATGCCGGTGCTGTCGCAAACCCTGGAATGGCGGTAAAGATCGGAGCAAAAAAGATCGCTGCCAAAAACAATAATCCGGTTGTCACGGAGGTAAGACCGGTTCTTCCGCCTTCTCCGACGCCGGCAGAACTTTCCACAAATGTCGTCGTTGTGGATGTACCTAAGATCGCACCTGCAGATGTCGCGATCGCATCTGCCAAAAGCGCCTGTTTTACGCGCGGCAGTTTTTCATTTTCATCGAGCATGCCGGCTTTGGATGAAACACCGATGAGTGTTCCGATCGTATCGAACATGTCCACAAATAAGAAGGACATTAAGATCACGAGAAAGTCAAACACACCGACACCATGAAAATCCGCCTGAAAACATTGTCCGAATGTTTTTCCGATTGCGGTAAAATCTGTCAGTGCAAACGTCGGATACAACGAATAAAACCCATTGTCTGCATCCACGGTATAAATTCCAGCCGCCTGACAAAGCATGCCGAGAATCCAGGTTGCCAGAATGCCAAGCAAAATCGCACCTTTGACGCCCTTGATATAAGCGACAACCGTGATCAGAAGACCGATCAGTGCAAGCACGGCACAGATTCCTTCTGTGTGCCACTTTTCCGAAAAACTCACATAGGATACCAACGTCGATTCATTTGCAACTACGATATGTGCGCCCTGCAATCCGATGAATGCGATAAACAGCCCGATTCCGGCACTCACGCCCTTTTTCAGGGTACTTGGAATCGCATTAAAAATTGCCTCCCGCACATTTGTCAGTGACAATACGATAAAGATGATTCCTTCCACAAACACTGCCATCAGCGCCACTTTCCAGGAATATCCCATCGTCCCGCAGACGGTAAACGCAAAGTACGCATTCAGCCCCATTCCCGGTGCCAGTGCAAATGGATAATTTGCCAGAAATGCCATCACAAATGTACCGATAAAGGATGCAAGACAGGTTGCCATCAAGACCGCTTCCCGGTCCATTCCCGCTGCCGACAAAAGGCTTGGATTTACTGCAAGAATATAGGCCATTGTCATAAATGTCGTGATTCCTGCGATGACCTCTGTCCGCACGGTTGTTTGATTTTCCTTCAGTTTAAATAATTTTTCCACCATCTTTATTTCCCTCCTGATTATACGCGCAAAGTCCGGAATACATTTAGTCTGCCTTTTTTAGCTCTTTTGTATTCTTTTCTACATTTTTACGAGCGATCATGATCTGATGACCGCATCCGACACATTCCAATCGAAAATCTGCTCCCACACGCAAGATTTTCCACTCACTGCTTCCGCACGGGTGCTTTTTTTTCAAACGTACAATATCTCCCACTTCATAATTCAGTCTTTCAATCATCCCATTGCCTCCACTGCTTCTTTCATTACTTTTGCAATATCCTCATGAATTACCAGATCTGCCTGGCTATCCGCCTGCGTCACGCTCTTATTGAGCAGTACCAGATGACGTCCTCTGAAATACTGAATCAGACCGGCTGCCGGATAAACCACCAGCGAGGTTCCGCCTATGATCAGTGTATCGGCCGCCTGAATCGCACGGATCGCTCCACTTACAACCGCATCGTCCAATCCTTCTTCATAGAGTACTACATCCGGTTTCACTACTCCACCGCATGCTTCACATTTCGGAACACCTTCCTGTGCAAGCACATACTGTGCATCATAAAATGCATGACAGTTTTGACAATAATTCCGATGCACGGAGCCGTGCAGCTCATAGACTACTTTACTGCCTGCCGCCTGATGCAGCCCATCAATATTTTGTGTGACGATCGCTTTTAATTTTCCCATTTTCTCTAACTCTGCCAATGCAATATGACATGCATTCGGTTTCGCATCCGGATAAACCAGATTCTTCTTATAAAAATCAAAAAATTCCTCCGGGTATTGTATAAAGAAACTATGGGATACCGCCTGTTCCGGCGAAAAGTTTCGATTCAGCTTTTTACTGTAAAGACCATCCGAACTTCGAAAATCCGGAATGTCACTGGCCGTCGAAACACCTGCTCCGCCAAAAAACACAATATTATGACTTTCTTTCAAAATATTTGTCAATTTTTCTATTTCTGTGCTCATAAATTCTCCTTTCTGCGCCAAAATTCGCACACATTCCCTTTCCTTCTAGTATAACGAACTTTTTTGTCTCATTCAATGCTAAATTTCCCTATCCAAATATCAATTTTTTTCCGATATATTTTTTGAAAACAAATCTACTTTCACAGGAGGGACCTATGTTTAAAAAACCATCTTCATCGGATGCCGGAAGCGTTCGACACGGTGTTTTTCCACCGAATAAAAAAACAGATTCCAGCGATACCCAGGCATCCATTCACGCTGTAAAGATCAATCGTGCGGATTATCGTCTGCTCGATCCGTCACTCACACCGGAGCCTCCAGAGACTCCATTTCCGGAATCAGGCGATACCCAGCAGGTATTACAGGGCGAAGAATTACAGGCTTTTTTAAAACAACAAAAGCTTCGCCGCGAAAAAGAAACTCCCCCTGTGCCGGATTCTCTGACCGATTTTCGACGTAGTGATGACCCTGAAACTGCCAAACTACAGGACGCTCTTCAAGACGAGCTCATCTCCTCCGCAGCCGTCGCACTTGCCAGCCTTCCGTCACGGGAAAGACGGATCGTCATCGACCTGATCAACGCCCTCAAAGAAACCAGTCGCTCGTCAGAAATAACGGAAACATAAAAAACCACCCAGTAGCAGTTTATGCAAACCGTACCGGATGGCTTTTTTTGATTTTGTTTTGTTTTCTGTCCATATTCCTATGTTCCTTTCTTACATTATATATCGACCTGTTTTTTTGTTTTATTAGTTTTTATTCTTATTTCTTTGTATTTTTCGTACTTTTTCTTTTTTCATATCTATTTATTTGAATATATAGATTAAAAAAGAAAAACCGCCCAGCGCATTGCATGCTGCCAAACGGTTCTCCGAGTTGCGGGAATAGGATTTGAACCTATGACCTTCGGGTTATGAGCCCGACGAGCTTCCAGACTGCTCCATCCCGCGTCAATTCTTTTAACGGTAATTATTATAGTCCCAGAACTATATTCTGTCAACTGTTTTTTCTTTTTCCCTTCCGCTAATTCTATTCTATGCATTCTTTCCACATCTTATGCAAAAAAAGGAATGCTTTTTGCATCCCCTTTTTAAAAATGTCCTCTCGGAATCTCTCTTGCGCCCGCTTTTGCGGCTGATTTTCCGCCAGATGCACACAAATTTAATCAACGTACGCTCCACGTACGCCTCATAAATTTGTGCACATCTGACAAAAAATCATCTCACAAAATCAAACCCAAAGAGATTCCGAGAGAACATAAAACTTATTCGACCTGTCCCATAATATGCCGTATACCAAAATAAAATGACTTCTTTCCGTAAATCTCTCCTACATATTTGATCACCATCTCTTTTGGCACTTCTTTTTCTTTTCCTTTATATAAGAACGTAAATATCTCCACATTCCGTTCCTTTTCTGCTTTTTTACACACCTGTGCAAGTTCCTTACGTTCTTCGTCGCTCATCCCCTGAAAGACATCTTTTTTATCATGAAACAGCGCATATGGTGTATCGCGGACCAGATCGTAATATGCATCGTTTACACGCATCACATGATACTCACCCTCAATCTCACTGAACACACCGACAACTCCGACCATCATTTCAATGAACATACGCAGATCTATTGGCAGACTGCCCATGATCTTATCCATATCTACTCGATCGTACTCGTGCTCATAGCTCGGGTCATGATAAACTGGTTCCTCTTTTTGCACTTTTTCCATAAATGCTTCGACATCCAGTGGTTTCGAGTACAGATATCCCTGAATCCGGTCGCAGCCGATGCTTTCCAAAAACTGCGACTGCTCCTGCGTTTCTACGCCTTCTGCTACTACGACCATTTTGATCCACTTTGCCATCCGCACAATACTTGTGACAACATTTATCGTCTTTTCCGACATCTGCGCTTCATCCATAAAACGCATATCAACTTTTAAAATATCCACCGGAAGATCCTTTAACATATTTAACGATGAATATCCGCTTCCAAAGTCATCCATCAAAATATCAAAGGTTCCCTCTTTTAATTTTCGCACAGCTTCCATCAATTGATCCGGATTTTCCGTGTAGGCACTTTCTGTAATTTCCAGTTTTATATCCTTTGTTGTCAGATGATATTTGTCCAATAGTGCTAAAATATCCTCACATAGATGCGGATTGGAAAGATTGATCCTTGACACATTTACCGAAATCGGTACGCTGCGTCCCTGTTTTTTCATTTCAGCAACCGTTTTGCATGCTTCTTCCCATACATAATAATCCACGCGGCTGATCATTCCATTTTTCTCAAACACTGGTATAAATTTAAACGGCGGAATGATCCCTTTTACAGGATGACGCCAACGCACCAATGCCTCGCCGCTGGCAATCGTCTTTGTATTCACATCATAAATCGGCTGAATCTGAATAAAAAACTGATGCTGCTCCAACGCTTGATCTAAATCCCGAATGATCATCTGTTCCTCCAGCATTTTTTGCCGGAGGGAATCATTATAATATGCATAATGTTTTCCATACTTTCCTTTTACCGTTTCCGCTGCCATTCTTGCGCGGTCACACATCTGGCTGACCGGCTGCTTTTCATTTTTCTGCTCAATGAGATAGACGCCCATATGGATATTGACCTGATACTCCACATCTAGTGCACGAAATAAAAATCCACAGGCTTTGTCTAACATTTTCTCATCGAGAAATTCAGACGGACAACAGCACACAAAATCATCTGCCGCAATTCTGCCATATGTTCCGTGTCCGTTCATCAATTCCTTGTTTTTCCGGGCAAGTGTCCGCAATACCTCATCCCCCACTGTCCGTCCGAACAGATCGTTGATCACTTTAAAGCAATCAATGTTTCCATAGATCATCGCAAATTCTTTTTGGGGATTTTCATCTAACATTTTTCTTGTACGCCGGTAAAATGCCGGTGCATTATAAATTCCGGTCAATGCATCGATTTCTCTGCTGCCTTTTCGCATATCTTTCTTTCCCGGGAAATGTTCCATCTGCGCATTATGATTCATCAGTTTTTTATAATGTGTACAGTTATGCACCCGCTGATACACCAGCTCCAGACGAAACGGCTTTGTAATGACCTCCATCGCGCCAAACTCTATTGCTGTCGTGATCCGATATTCGTCTTCATATCCCACGATCGCGATAAATGTCGTATCCTTGTATTGTTCATCAGAAAGAAGATACGCCAGGAGATTCACCTTATTTTGGAAATCCAGGATCATATTCCAGAGAATCACATCTACCGGTTCCCGATCCTCTAATCGCTGCACGGTTTCTTCTGTGCTTTGAAACTCCAGGACACGATATTCATTTTCAAATAAGTGGCGCAGCATCGCACTATCCATTTTATTTTCTTCCAAAATAATCATCAGTGGCATTTCTTCCATAGTTCTGTCTCCTTTTCACCACATTTTTCTATTTGCTCTATCCTATATATCGACCTGCTAATTTAAAAGTATTAGACAAATTTTTACATATTTCTTCTATATTTATTACTTTTTTCCCTTCACGAAAAATTTATCCGTTTTGTTTTGAATTATGTTCACCATTTTTTCCTTAATCGTTAACCTAAATCGTTAGTTTATGCATCTTGTACGAAAGAAATACGTATATTGCAACAAAAAAACATATTTTTGCCAAAAAAAAGGGTTGAAACCTAGAAACAAAACAGTTATAATACTACTTGTGACAGGTGATCTGGCACAGATATGAGTTACTTAATTATAAGGAGGGTTTTATCATGAAACTGAAAAAAGTTTTAGCCGTCGGTCTTGTTGTATCCATGATGGCATCTTTAACTGCTTGCGGTGGCAGCAGCAACAACGATTCTAAGGACAACACAACTACTGACACAAACACAACAACAGAAACTACACCAACCGCCAGCGATACAACTGAAGCAGGTGACACAAGTGACACAACTGAACCAGCTGCTTCTAATGGGGAATTAAGTTACGCTGACATCAACCTTGGAGATGATACCGATCTTACAGCAGAAATTTCTGTATTCAATAACCGTACAGATATGTCTGCATCTGATTACAAAGGTAAAAACTGGGATGCTTACATCGCAGACTTCAACAAAGAATATCCAAATATCAAAGTAACCGTTAACACTGATACAAACTATGCTGATGACGCATTAGTTAAATTACAGGGTGGCGAATACGAAGATGTTATGTTGATTCCTGCTGTTGACAAAAAAGATTTAAGTACATACTTCTTATCTTTTGGCAGCTTAGATTCCTTAAAAGATACTGTAAGATTTGCAACCGACAAAGAATATGGCGGACAAGTTTACGGTATTGCTACAACAGGTGATGCTCAAGGTGTTGTTTACAACAAAGCTGTATTTGAAAAAGCTGGTATTACAGAACTTCCAAAAACACCGGAAGAATTCATCAATGCTTTAAAAGCAATCAAAGAAAAAACAGATGCGATTCCGCTTTACACAAACTATGCAGCAGGTTGGACCATGGGTGCTTGGGATGCTTACATCAACGGTACTGCAACTGGTGATGCAGCATACATGAACCAGAAATTATTACACGCAAAAGATCCATTCGCTGATCCAGGTGATGGTACTCATGCATACAACGTATACAAAATCTTATACGATGCAGTATCTGAAGGCTTGATCGAAGACGATTATACAACAACTGACTGGGAAGGATGTAAAGGTCAGATCAATGGTGGAGAAATCGGATGTATGGTACTTGGTTCTTGGGCTTACGCTCAGATGCGTGATGCTGGAGATAAAGGTGATGACATCGGATATATGCCATTCCCGATCACTGTTGATGGAAAACAGTATGCAACAGCAGGTCCTAACTACAGCTGGGGTATCAATGTAAACTCTGACGCTGACAAACAGAAAGCTTCTATGATCTTCGTTAAATGGATGACAGAAAAATCTGAATTCGCATACAACGAAGGCGGTATGCCAATTTCATTAGATGAAAGCGCTAAATGGCCAGAAGTATACGATGCATTCAAAGATGTTGAGTATGTAGCTGACGAACCAGCCGTAGCTGGAGAAGAAGACTTATTATCTACCTTAAATGCTGATTCTGAATTGAACTTCAACAATGGTGGAGATAAGAAAGTTCAGGAAATCATCGAGCACGCTGCTAACCAGGATATGAGCTTTGATGATATCATGGCTGATTGGAATTCACGTTGGGCTGATGCTCAGGAATCTAACGAAGTAGAAGTACAGTAATCCGGCTTTTACCGAAATAAATGTCTACCACTTTTAGACAAGCTAAGAACCCTTTCGAATTTTCGAAGGGGTTCTTTTTTTGCATTTTTTTGCGAAAAATATCTCAACCATGGGGGGTTCTATGCGGACGTTTCCGTTATCCGGCGGACACAGTGACAGGGGGTGGAGGGGACAGATCTGGCTAGACAGAAATGAAGTCGAGTTTTGGATGTGAGTGTTTGCGATGCTTTATTTTTGCTGTTTTCCGAATGTCGGACAGTCTGCACCAAGTTGTATGCCCAGGAAAGACTCAATGGCGGACTCTTTCCTGGGCATACAACTTCGCACAGACTGTCCGCCTCTCGGCAAAACAGCAAAGGAATCGCAAACGCTCCCATCCAAACTCACTATCATTTCTGTCAAAGCCAGATCTGTCCCCTCCACCCCCTGTCACTGTGTCCGCCGGATACCGGAAACTGTGTATTGGAGACGGAAGGTTGAGATATTTTTCACAATTCCCAAAAATGGTGGAGTAAACATTCATTTAAACAATATTTGTAAATATACTATTCTGATTTTTCCACTCATATAAAATCTAATCCACAACTTTCTGGCATAAGAAAAAAATGTCTCAACCTACCGTTTCCAATACACAGTTTTTGGTATCCGGCAGGTCGCATCGCATCGATTCTCCCATACGCATGAACCGTTTCCGATACACAGTTTCCGAAATTCAACCGCCCCGCCTTGGCCACCCGGCCGAATTTCGGAAACGTCCGCATAGAAATGCCCGTATATATGAAAAAGCCCCCTGGGAAAACCCAGGGGGCAAAACATTTCAGAGAGCAACTTATTTTGATTTCGTTTTTACAGATTTCGGGCTTGTAGCTGCTCCGGTATAAGTTTTTCCGGAAACGGTCTTATATGCCTTTACTGTGTAATAGTAAGTTGTCTTTTTCTTTACTTTCTTATCTGTGTAAGAGTTTCCTTTTACTTTTGCAATCTGTTTATATGTGCCGTTCTTCTTTGTAGAACGATATACATAATAACCGCTGACTCCGCTCTGTTTCTTCCAGGAAATCTTCACCTGTTTTGCAGTTGCTTTTGCAGAAAGTCCAGTAACTTTCTTCGGGCAGGTGTATGCTTTTACTACGCTTGAAAAGCTTCCTGTCTTGCTGCTATTGTAAGCTCTGACTCTGTATTTATAACCAGTCGAAGCTGTCAGCTTTTTGTCTGTATAGGAAGTGCTCTTTGTCTTTGCAACCGTCACATATGCTTTTTTCTTGTCATTGTAACGCTGTACTTCATATCCAGTCGCATTCTTTGCTGCTTTCCATGTCAATTTGATCGTACTGTCTGTATATGCCGCACTCTTTACGCCTGTGACAGTTGCCGGTGCCGGAACTTCTACAGCAGTTGTAACCGGTTTGTCTGTCAATGCATATCCATCCGCATTTACATCTAACTTAGAAAGATCTGCTTTTACAAACTGAATATCATCGAATACGATCGAAGAGCTTAAGTTTGTCTCTTCACCCGGTGTGCTGTTACACCAAACTGCAAATTTGCTTAAATTCTTGGAATCGAGTTTTCCTTTTCCGCTCTTCTTTCCGACAAACTGGTCAAACGGAATTGTCACATATTTTGCATCTGTTGTCTTGATGAAATCATGGACATTGACCTCGAAATCCTCTCCGTTTGCACAGAGCTGAATGATTGTCTTTTTATCTTTTCCATCCGGTTTTAACCAGAATGTAAGTGCATTGTACTCACTGTAATCTGTATATGGAAGAGATTTCATTCTTCCGGTCCATACTTCAGAACCTGCACTCTTTAATGTGAAATCAAAAGATCCACCATAGTTTCCGCTTGCTTTATTCTCGGAATCAATCGAGAAAGAGGAACTACATCCTGCAGCGGAGTTTTCAGAGAATGTACCATTTAAGTAATCATTATCACCATAGTACAATTCAAAGTTATCAACTACATTCTTTGGCAAGGTATCTTTGTCTTTGTTAAAGCTTATGAAATCAATGGTCACTAATTTCTTGTTGTCCGCTACCAGAGATACTTTACCAACATCTGTTTTTTCTAATTTTTCCAAATCTTCTGCTGTCAAGGTTGCTGCATATGTATCCTTTGTCACATCAGAAGCCGTTGGTTCTAACTGCTGTGCATCAACAAGTACTTTGATTCCGGTTGTTGGATTTTCAAATAAAACCTGTACTTTGTCGGCATTTTTTACATTTGCAAGAACGGTTGTCGGCTGTTTGATCACTGCTTTTGAAAACAGATTTACCAGATAACCTTTTGCATTTTTCACAGTTGTATTCTTTACAGCTGTCTGAGCTGCTTTGTCATAGAAGTTTGTTCCATTTGCAAAAATGGATGCATCATCATTATAGTAGTCAATGAAATCATTGATCTGCTCTTGTCCTAATGTATCATTATATTTATATGGTACATAGAAGTTTGTATCACCGAAGTTTGCCCACGCCATCCAGTACGGCATACCAGTTTTTGCGGCAATATCGCCAACTTGTTTGTACCAGTTGTGACCTTTGAATGGATTATCCTTTACAAGGATACCTTCATTATCACTTCCGTCTTTTTTCATGACTCTGGAACCTGTCTCTGAGATTGCAGCAATCTTTCCTCTGCTGTCAGCCAGTGTCTTTAAGTTTGTACAGGTCTTTTCTAAGTTTCCGAAGAATTCATCACTGTATTCTGCCGGATAGCTATTGTAATCATCATAGTAGTCAAATGCCATGATATCGATGTAGTCATCTCCCGGATACCGCAGTAAATATTTTTCGGTATCTAAGACCGGACCGCCCGGAGAGTATACATATAAGAAGTTATTCACTCCGTTTGCCTGTAAATAATCAACAACATAGCGATACAGCGCTTTGTAAGTTTCCGGATCTGTGGTAGCAGAACCCCACCAGAACCAGCCACCGTCACACTCGTGCAGCGGACGGAACAGAACCGGGATGTCTCCGAGTCCTTTTGCATATTTTACAATGATGTCTAAGTATGCATTGAAACGATCATTGTATTTTCCTCCAGGAAGTACTTCCTGAGAACAGTTGTTTGATAAATCTTTTGTTTCATTGAAATCACAGTTTACAAATTCGTAAGAACCGTCTGCTTTCTGTGTGATCTTATCTGTACTCATATTTGGGATATGACCGGATAACGTAATGATCGCACCCTCGGCTGCAGCTTTCTTTCCAATCTCGATTGCTTTTTCTACTGCAATATCGGAAGAAGCCTCTCCCATTTCTTTACCACTCAGGGATAATGTATCGATTCCGACCAGACCGCTGATGCTGCCTGTGATATCGCATACATCACCATTTTTTGCTTCTGAACGAACACTCTTATGCGTGTCATTCTGATGTCCAAATAATACCTGATGGTTATCACTCAATCCTTTTAAATAAGAAAACAGTGCTGCTGTATTCTCTGAAGCATTTTCATCTGCCAATGCTACTTCCGTTGGCATCTTTGTAAGATCTGCCTGTGCCGGAGTCTCTGTTACCTTTGAGGTAATCTCAACAAAATCCTTTGACGGATCATTCTGACTTAAAGTAATATTGTCAATGTAAACATCTCCGATAAATTTCGTAGAAACACCGACGGTACCGATCGTCAATTTTGTCATTGGAAGCTCTGTTGGTGAAAACTTCACTACAACGCTTGCTTTTTTCAAACCATTATCCAATGTTTCCACTGTATCCGGTGTCACATCTTTGTCGATCACCGCTTTTTTGGCTTCTACGTTTTCTGCATAAACTTTTACTTTAAAGTTATCCAGAGTTTCCGGATAAATGAGATCATATGTAATCTGATTGTATGCGGAAATATCAAATCCATCCGGGAAATCTTTTTTAATCTTTGCTTCGCTCCATGTTTCTGCTGAATTCTTAGAGTAATCCAGATTCAACTTCAATGCTTTGCTTCCATTGATATTTTCTGCAACGACCGGTAAAATATCACCGCCGTCATAACGCCAGCCGGTCTCATTTTTCCAGCCTGCATCCGAACCGGTTTCGTATGCTTCAAAATCCTCCACAACGGTTGGATCTTTTGCCGGAAGCGATTCGTCTTTGGAAACAATGTTTGCGATCGTTACATTTGAAACGTTGACCGTCCCTTTTGCAACCTTTCCGACGAAACGGAAAATAACTGCCTGAATCAGGTTCGCTTTACATGCAGAATATTTGGATTCAATATCTGCGGTATAGGTGCCGTCTTCATTTTCTTTAAAAGCTGCTTTATCCAGATATGGATAATCATCTCCCTGACACCATTCCCAATCGTCTCCGGTCTTTACCACAGACTGTACTTTTATGTAACTGCCTTCTGCTTCAAGACTTTCCATCAAGTCTTTTCCTGCAGTAACTTTTGCTCTTACTACAATCTTTTCACCGGCAACCGCATTTTTCTCTGCCGCTTTTTCATCGTAGTCCATCTGAGCGATCGTTTTTTCCCAGTCTTCTTCATCCGTTGCCTGAATCGTGGAAAAATCAACTAACTGATCTGCAGACTGATCATTGCTGTAAATCTGCTGCTCTGTCGTTGCAGCAACTTTAACCTCTGTCAGTTTCAGATCGCTGACAGTTGCTACACCTTCAAAACCTGTACCGACAAGTTCGATGTAGATTCCCATCAAATCATCTGCGTCTTTATCCCGAAACTGGATGGTCACCGGTGTGGTATACACATCGCCAGCTTTTGTAAACTTATCTGCTGTTAAATATGGAATATCCTCGCTCTGCGTCCAGGTCCATTTTGCCCCAAGCTTCACTACGCCCTGGATTTTCAAGTAATTGTCTTCCTTTGCTGCCAGAGACTGATATCCTGCCTCATCAATACCAAGTGTAAAGGTCATATCGAAGTTTCCAGGATTTTTTACTCCCGAAATTCCTTCCTGATATACAATTTCCTTTTTATCTGTCCAGTCTTCTTCTGGAATCGAAAGTTTTGGACTGGAAACTGCTTCCGCACTTGAGTAATATGGCTCCGAAATAGCGTCTGCTTTTGCCGCTGCATCCAATGGTACTGCTACAGTTGTATCTACAGTCGTCTCTTCGGCTTTAATCTGCTGAAAAGTCGGCAGATTGATTCCTGTCACTACCATTGCTGCCGAAAGTGCTGCTGCTAGCACTTTTTTCAATTTCTGTCTTTTCATCATTAACCTCCATTAAATTGTCCGTCTGGTATAGAAAGTATTTTGTCGCTCTCTGCTGCCCCCCTTTGTATTTTATCGGTATCCACCAAACGAATTCGATACCAATATGCACTTTGCTCCAATTATACCATGCTTTTCTTTTTTTTCCTAGATGTTTTAGGTATTTTCTTAAATTTGTAACAAAAAAATTTCATTTTCTTGTGAAAAATTTCAAAAACCGACTTATCCTTCTGTTATCCCCATTTTTTCGTGTAAAAAGTGTATAACTTTTCAATTTATCCCATAGTTATCAAGATGTTATCCACATTTCGGGGATAACTTGTGGATTACTTTAGGAGTTTCGCACTATTTTCACTTCTTTCTTGCCTCCATCTGGCTGCAGTTATACACATATTCCATCCAGCGCAGGTCCTGTGCTTCAACGGTTGCCTGTTTGCTATGTGTACACTCCACATTGTGATCCATCGTCCGATGTTTTTTCCAGGCTTCCTCCACTCTTTTTATAGACTCCATCTCCTGAATCACCAGCTCATAGATGCGCTCTGCTTCCTTTTCTCCGTCTATTCCTGTCGTACTGATCAAATCGTTTGCAAGCTCCCCGACTCTTCCGCGTATGATCGTCCACAATTCATTTACCTGATCCAGCGCCTGCTGCATTTGAACATCTGTAGACATCCGATGCTGTCGTGCGAATTCCAAAGATTGTTCCAGTCTCTTTTTTTTCATTTGATATCCATGCTTTTCGTCCTCTTCCTCCTGCCATTTTTTTTCTAAAAACTCTAAGGACAGACGTTGTTTTTGTTCTATTTTTTCTTGTAAATAATCGTCTTTACATTCCAGATTTGCCAAACGCTTTCGATATAGATTTTGTAGCTCGCTCTGTGCCTTTTGCACTTTGCGGTCACCCTCCAGATGTGCATACCAGATTTGAAGTACATGATTTCTCAGCTCGTGCTCCTGATATAACAGATCCGGCATAAAAAGCACCTGCTCTTTTACCGAACCCGTTTTATTTTCTAACATCCACTCAACGATGTCTGTAAATTCCTGCAATAATTTTACCTGAATCGTGTCACTTTCTTTCACCGCACGATCCATTTTTGTGCGCGATGCGCGATAAGAAACAGACACCTGATGCATCTGCTCCTCCAACCATTCATTTTGTTCTAACAACTCTTTCGGATCGCACATTCCCTCCTGCATCATCTCCGGCAGAATAAATGCCGTTTGTTTTTCTTCCCTCATAATATTCCCCCCCTTTTTGTTTCAACCTCTTTTTATTTCGGCTGATTTAAAAAAAGAGAATAGTCCCGTCTTTATACCAAACGTACCGTTTTCGCTTTCGGTGTCACAGCAAGTCCGCCTTTTCCTGTCTCACGGTATTTGGACGACATATTTTTCCCGATTTCTCCCATCGCGTCGATCACCTGATCGAGCGGAATAAAACTTTCGATTCCGGCCATCACCATATCCACAGCGGTCACCGCATTTACGGCTCCCACGACATTTCTTTTTACGCAAGGAACTTCTACAAGACCCGCAACCGGATCACAGACCAGTCCGAGCAGACTCTTTAATGCAAGTGCCGCCGCATGCTCGATCTGATGCGAATTGCCGCCTGCCAAATAAGCCAGTGCTGCTGCTGCCATGCCACTTGCAGACCCGATCTCTGCCTGACATCCTCCCTCTGCGCCGGAAATGGATGCACGCTCTGCAATGACTTCCCCGACACCGGCCGCAATATACAACGCTTGTATAACTTTTTCATCCGGGCACTGATACGCGCGACTGTAAGAGATCAAAACTGCCGGAAGCACCCCACAGGAACCGGCTGTCGGTGCCGCTACGATTCTTCGCATACAAGCATTCGATTCCGCCATAGAAATGGCTTCTGCCATTACTTCCCCGATAAATTCCCCGGCGATACAATCCTTTTTATGTTGGCGCATTTTTTCTCCATTTCCTCCAGAAAGCCCACTGGCAGACACGAAAGATCCGTCATAATTCTTACTGGCCTCCTGCATCGCCTCCCACATTTTTTTCATCTGTCCAAGAGACTCTTCTTCTCCTATTCCTTTTTCGTTCGCATCGGCTTTTAAGATAAAATGCCACAATGCCTCCCCCTGTGCCTCACTCTCACGAATCAAATCCGAAAATCCCATTCCTGTCATTTCACTTCCTCCTTATTTAAATAGGTTACTTTTATCACGCCTTCCAAATGTGCGATCCAGTCGATCGCATCCTGTGGTACCGGCTGATCGGTTTCGACCACCATAACTGCATATCCACCTCGATGATCACGATACAGATTTAATGTTGCAATGTTTACAGATTTATGTGCCAGGGTGGATGTCACCTCCGCGATATGGCCCGGCTGATCCAGATTGTGCACGATCAACGTCGGATATTCGCCGGAAAAATTTGTATAAATACCATCAATCTTCACGATGCTGATCCGGCCGCCGCCCAGAGACGATGCGACGATTTCGAGTTCTCTTCCGTTTTCTCCCTGCAGTTTGATCAATACCGAGTTGGGATGGACATCTTTCAATTGAACCGTTCCAAACGAAAACTCCAAATTTTCTTCCTTTGCCACGGAAAAACTGTCCGGAATCCGAATATCATCCGTCTGCATACCGAGAATTCCTGCGATAAGTGCACGGTCTGTACCATGTCCTTTTCCGGTCATAGCAAACGACCCATGCAAAAAAATCTCTGCCTTCACCGGTTTTTCTCCCAAAAGCTGACGGGAAACATATCCGATGCGAACAGCTCCCGCTGTATGTGAACTAGATGGTCCTACCATGACCGGTCCTAAAATATCAAATAAATTCACGCTACCACTCCTTTTTACCATTTTTGTTGTGCCTATGGTATCACAGAATATTTTTTCTGTAAATCACATGTTCGCATCGTCATCTCATTTTTATTTCACCGAAATTTATCTTTTTTTGTCTGCTGACTTTACATAATTTTTATGTTATATTTTAGTAAGAAGTTTTTTTAAGAAAATACACGAAAATTTATTCGAAAGGAAGGTTTTTATTTTTTTTCTTTTGTCTGGACCAAAAGAAACGGTACAGGCATCTGATTCCACTCTGCCTCAGATTGGTCTGAGCCGACATCTCTTCTGCAGTACGAACGTTATGCCCAACGAAAGCCTGCCGCGCGAGAAAACGTCCGTAAAGCCCCAAAAAGATGAGATTTTTTTCCACCTTCTTTTTTACTTGTCGCTTGGTTTTAGTTATTGTATAATGGTAGAAAGAACCGGTGCACCGATAACGCGCCGAAAGAGCAAGGGGGACTACGCTTGGATACACAGCGCACCATAACCGATTTACTCATACCGCTTTTCCGGGACATTTTAAACCTTGAAGGAAAAGCCGTCATAACCGAAGAATTTAAAGATATTTCCAATAACGATATGCGTATCCTCGAAGCAATCGGCTCGCATACACAAAAAAATATGTCCGCGATTGCCAAAGAGTTATCGATCACTGTTGGCACACTCACCATCGCCATGAACAATCTCGTGAAAAAAGGGTATGTCAAACGTAGTCGAAGTCAGCAGGACCGCCGCGTTGTTTTGATCAGCCTCACCGAACGAGGGGAACGTGCTTTTTGCCATCACAAACAATTTCATGAGGAAATGATCGCTGCTACGTTACAAGGCATCTCGCCCGAAGACAGCGCTGTTTTGATCCATGCGCTCACCAATCTGAGCGAATTTTTAAAGCATTATCCTCACGCAGACCTTTAAGCAGAGAAGAACAACAGACATAACGTGTTTTTCTCTGCATAAACTATCAAGAAGACGAATATACAGGAGATTTTTATGAAACGGATCCTTTCCTTCTTTCTCGCCGTCACTTTTCTTTTTTCTCTGACATGCACGGCCTGTACGCCAAAAGAAATATCAAATCCCACACAAAGTGTTGACCAGAGCACCGCTCAGGCTTCCATGTCCTTTGATGATTTCGTGGACTCCATATTTCGAGAAACACTTGCAGATGACACATTGTCTCTACACTTCCTTTTCGATCACCCTGAAAATTATGGGATTACGAACCATACCGTCACGCTCGGCGATGCCTCGCTTTCCTCTATAAAAAAAGACCGCGCCGACCTGCAATCCACCCTGCAAACGCTCTCTTTGTACAACTACTCCACCCTTTCTAATGCTCAAAAACTTACCTACGATGTACTAAAAGACTCCTTAGAATTATCCTTGAAAAAAAGCAGAACCCCTCTGTTTTTTGAACCGTTAGACCCCCTCCACGGCGCTCCATCCCAACTGCCCGTTCTATTTGCGGAATACCGGTTTCTTGACTCCCGTAATGTAGACGATTATCTCAATCTGCTTTCACAGTTTGGCACTTATTTTTCTTCCATTGAAACCTTTGAAAAAGAAAAGGCAAATGCAGGTCTTTTTATGGCTGATTTCGCCGCAAAAGATATCGTTGAACAATGTCAGCATTTTCTTGAAGACACCGACAACCACTTTTTAAAAAAGACCTTTGAGGAAAAGATAAAAAGCTTAGATGCCCTGTCAGAAGACGCGCGCGCCCGCTACATCCAGAAAAATCAGCAAATTCTGACCAATACCGTTTTTCCTGCCTACCGCACCTTGATCAAAACCATCACCTCCATGATCGGCTCTGGAAAAAACGATGGCGGACTCTGTGGTTTTGAAGGCGGAAAAGATTACTATCAACTGCTTGTAAAAGAGGCGACCGGAAGTGATGCTTCCGTTACAGAGCTGGAACGAAAGACCGATACACAGCGTTTCAGTGATCTGCGCGAGGTGCAGATTCTTTTGCAAAAACATCCGGAACTCGCCTCGATCAACCAACAGATTTCTCTGCCCCAGCAGTCCCCGGAAGAAATGTTAGCGGATTTAAAAAAGAAAATCTCCTCTGACTTTCCGACTTCCAGCGTCCAGACGTTTTCTGTGAAATATGTAGAACCCTGCCTTGAAGATACGCTCTCCCCGGCATTCTATCTGACCGCACCGCTTGATGATCCGCAGGAAAATTCGATCTATATCAATGGCGGGAGCCAATACAAAGGCCTGCAGCTTTATACCACACTCGCCCATGAAGGTTTTCCGGGTCATATGTATCAGACGAATCTCACGCAACAGGCCAATCTGCCACCGATTCGTGCCCTGCTCTCCTATTCTGGTTACACAGAAGGATGGGCAACCTATGTAGAAATGCTGTCCTACTACTATGCCGATCTCGATTCCAATACTGCCACATTGCTGCAAAAACACCAGTCAGCGCTTCTAAGTCTTTATGCCACCTGTGATATGAAGATTCACTATAACGGCTGGAATCTCAAGGACGTTGCAACATTTTTATCTGATTTTGGCATTACCGACAGTGAAAGTGTCTCCGAAATCTACCACTTAATCGTAGAAACCCCTGCGAACTATTTAAGCTACTATATCGGATATCTGGAGTTTATGGATTTAAAAAAGACTTGTCAAAAAAAACAGGGCAGCCGCTTCCGGGAAAAAGAATTTCATCAAAAAGTTCTCTCACTCGGAAGTGCACCCTTTGCGATCTTAGAAAAATATTGCCTTGCCGACTGATCAGGAAACCATGTCCCCAGTCGTCTCACGGTATAAAAGCGTTCCGTTCACCACTTTTCGGATAAATCCGTTTCTCTCGTGCTGCAGCCGCTCCATCAACAGATCGACGCCGACTGCAGCCATCTTTTCCACATCGACATCAACAGTCGTAATCTTTCCTGCATTGTGCTGTAAATATGGGTAATTATCAAATCCTGCCACTGCCACATCCTCCGGCACACGATATCCATGCCTGTGTAGTTCATCGATAACCATCCCGGCTGTCACATCATTATTACAGACAAAAGCCGTCGGCATATCATGCGGCAGCCGCGGTTCGACAAACCTTCCCTGCGAATCGCGATCCGGAATCTGATACTCCGTCAGAAACGGCAGCCCCGCGTCAAACAGTGCCCGGCGATACCCGATATAACGGTCCATAATGCTTGTCGTCGCCTCCACGCTGCCAACATACGCAATTTTTTTATGTCCTTTCTGAATCAGATGCCTGGTCAGCTCATACTCCGCACAGACATTGTCCATCGAAACCGAATCAACCCCCATCGCCATATCATAAAAGTCCAGATACACCATCGGAAGTCCGGTGCGTTTTAACGCCTCTAGATACTCTCTGGATAATTCCCCCACAACGAGCATCCCGTCTAACCGTCCGCTCTCGACAATCTCAGGAATCTGCTTTTGCTGCTGCATTTCCCCCTCTACCACTTCGAGCATGGTAGAATATTCATAGTGTGTCAGCCGTCTGGCAATGCTTTGGTACATCCGCATATAAAATGCATTTTTTGACTCCTCCACATAATAGGAACGGACGAGCACGCCAACATTATAATTCTTTCCTTCTTTTAGAGCTCTTGCTCCCAGATTATAATGATACCCCATCTGCTGTGCTTCCTGCTTGATCCGCTCCCGCAGTTGCTCACTGACGCCTTGCTTGCCGGTCAGTGCTTTGGAAACGGACACGATACTGACACCCAGCTTTTCTGCGATATCTTTCATCGTTACATTCCGATTCAAAACGCTATCCCCTTTCCCCACAAGTTTTCTCCCATTACCAATCGTCAACATTTCTTACAATTTCAAATCTGAAACAGTGCTTTTTTCGTTTCTTTTTTCTGTAAGTTATCGTTAACCCTTATCTTTATTATATATTTTAGCCAACATTTCGTCAATAGAAAAGTATTTTTACACATTTTTTACAAAACATTTCCCAACAAAGCACAACTACCATAGACTTCTTACCCTGTTTGTGCTAGAATCAAAAGTAGTGGTAAAAATGAAATACACGAAACAGGAGGTAAGCAAATGGATTTTTTTGATTCCCTTGGAAAGAAATTGGCATCTGCCGGAAAAGATATGGCAGACAAGACGAAAGAGCTGACCGGTACAGCCCGAATCAAAATGGATATCAAGAATAAAGAGGACTACATTCAGCAACAATTTGCCAAAATTGGACAGCAATATTACGAGGCACATCAGAATGATCTGCAGGACGAATATACGCAGATGCTGATCATCCGCAATACATACCTGGAAATTGAAAAACTGAAAAAAGAACTTTTAGATGTCAAAGGTGCAGTAGAGTGTCCGAACTGCCATCAACTGATGGATGCAACCGCAAGTTTTTGTAATAATTGTGGCACAAAATTGGTGAAACCAGTCATTGTGGACGAGCCGGAAACCGATGATATCTTTGATGACACAGAGTCCCAGAATGTAGATTTAAATAAAAAATAATGAAAATTAAGCAGCAGGCGAACCATTTTTGGATTCTCCTGCTGCTCAATTTTATGCCTATATTTTATTTCGTATCTTTTTTTATCTTCATCCATGTGACCAGCCAGTAAATAAGAATGCACACCAGCATCCATTTGCTTGCCGGTACAAGTTGTACCAAGCCATTTTGTGAAAAGGCAGGCAGCAATGCGACCAGACGGTCAACCACTAGAATCTGCAGGACAAAGCCAAGCAGCGACAACTTTTTCACAAAAAAGACCATCATCCAGATTTCTGCCGCTCCTATATGATAAAAGAAAATAGCTGTCAATACATCCGAACCCAAATCCACATTCGTCACTTTTCCAAAAAGATTTTTAGAAAATAACAAATACACTGCAAACACCATTCCAAAGGAAACTGTCAAATCTTTTACCACAACCGCCATCTTTTCTTTGTCCATGCTCTACCCTCTTTTCTGCCCGTTTTTTGTCCTTTTCTCCACCGTACTTACACGTCAAACACTTAGTTTCCATTATAATCCCCAAAAATAAAACTGTCAATTGCTTTCTTTTACAGAATCTGACAAAAATCTAAAACAATATCTGAATCTCTGTTCCTTTGCCTTCTTCACTGATCAATTTCAATTCTGCCCCGTGCTGTGCCACGATATGTTTTACAATGGCAAGGCCAAGTCCTGTACCGCCTCCGGATTTCGACCGGCTTTTATCTACACGGTAAAATCGCTCAAACACGCGATCCTGATGTTTCTTTGGAATACCGATTCCCGTATCTTTTACGGATAAGAAGACTCTCTCCTCCCGCGGTTCCACCAAAACCGTCACCGACCCGCCTACTTTGTTGTAACGCACGGCATTGCTGCAGAGGTTGTAGATCAATTCTTCCATCATACTCTTGTTTGCCAGAACATTACAATGTACACCCGTCAGATACAGCGATACCCTTTGTTTTTCTGCCTGCACATCCAGCATATCGAGACATGATTGTGCACAGCTGTAAAGATCCACCTGTTCCATCTCCATCTCATAATCCGGATCATCCAACTGGGAAAGCTTGATGATATCGTTGATCTGATTTAAAAGCTGGGTGGAATTTTTCTGTATCTCTGACGCGAAATGGCGTGTATCGTCCTCATTTGTCATACCGCTTGCGATCAATTCCGCATAGCCGGAGATTGCCGCCAATGGTGTTTTTAATTCGTGTGAGACATTTGCCGTAAATTCCTGACGCATCTTTGATGCTTTTAAAATATTCACATGCTGTTCCCGGATTGTCGCGATAAATGGACGGATTTCCTCGTAAATACCGTCCATCTCCGGTGCGACGTCCAAATTCATGGAAATATGCTCAATCGGATTGATCAACTTTTTCGTCAGATAATGCGACAATGTCCGGCTGAGCAGCATCATCATGACAAAAATCAGAAAGACGATTCCCACGCTCATTACGATCACCTGATTCAGACTATCCGTATCTTTTCCGATTCGCAGCACATCCCCATCTTTCAAACGCACAGCATAATAGAAAGTATGCATTTTACTGGTCGCAGAACGCCTCATTGCCATTCCCTCGCCGTCATCTAAGGCTTTCTGAACCTCTGGGCGCTCTTTATGATTTTCCATCTTATTATAGTCTGCCAGACTGTCAAAAATCACTTCTCCACTTTCGCGAATCAAGGTAATCCGCAGTTCTTTTCCCCATTGCTCATCTTTTGATTTTTCCATCTGTTTTCCAGTATCTGTGATCACTTTTTCCGACATTCCGGACAAAATATGCGCATATCCGCGCAGATCATCATAAATCTGATTTCGAAATATGTAATTAAAAATAATAAGGGCCGCAACGGCTGTCATCGCAATGACAACCGCCGAACCCATCATAAAATAACGACTGATCTTTTTTTTCATAGGAACCTCTTTTCTAACCGATCATATATCCGACATTTCGCACGGTCTTGATTACCCGGCCGGATTCTCCGAGTTTCTGTCGAAGCGTTTTAATATGCATATCGACCGTACGACTTTCCCCCTCGTACTCGAATCCCCAGACCAGATCCATGATCTTATCGCGGCTTAAGACAATTCCCTGATTTAAGATCAATGTTTTTAAAAGTTCAAATTCTTTATACGTCAGTTCACATTTTTCCCCGGATACCGTCACACTATGTTTCTCTAAATCCACAACAATATCCTCGTAGAAAAGCTGCGATTCTTCCGCAAACTCCCGCGTGCGGCGAAGCATCGCTTTCACACGCGAGAGCAGTTCCATAACACCAAATGGCTTTGTCATATAATCGTCCGCACCCTGATCTAATCCCTTGACCTTATCGATCTCGCTGGATTTTGCGGTGACCATGATGATCGGGATTCTCCTAGTCGCGCTCTTTTTCCGAAGTTTCCGAAGTACTTGAAGTCCATCCTCATCCGGGAGCATAATATCCAAAATAATCAGATCCGGTATCTTATCCTCAAGCGCTTTAAAAAAATCTTTGCTGTTTTCAAAGCCGTCCGCCTCAAATCCTCCGCTTTTCAATGCATACTGCTCAATTTCCCGTATGCTCTCATCATCTTCGACAATATAAATCCGTGCCATTTTTTCCTCCTTGCACCATCCGGCAATGAAATTTTATGATTCGATCGGCTGCACATAGCGCACCCAGAACTGCTTGTACAACTGTACAAAGGCATCATTATTTTCTTCTTTTACCATTGTCGCATAGTTATGCGTTCCAATTAATTTTCCTTGTTCTTCCTGTATCAGATAAATCGCTACATTCGAACAGTGGTCTGCCACTCGTTCAAAGTTCGTCGCAACATCCGCCAGATTCAATCCTAAATCCATCGTGCAAGTCCCGTGTTTCAGCCGTTTCATATGATGCCGCCGCACCACTTTATCGATCTGATCCACGACCGCCTCTAACGGCTCGACCGTCTGTGCCAGTGTCAGATCATGATCCACAAACGCATCAATCGCGCGGTGCAGAATATCCTCCACGGCTGCCTTATAGCGGGCAAGTTCCTCTCTCGCCTGCTCCGTAAACTCGTGATCCGACTTTGCAATTTTTCTTGTGATGCGCACCATGTTGATCGCACGGTCTGAAATTCGCTCAAAATCGTTTGTCACACGCATCAAGATCGCCACATTCTGACTGTCCTTATAGTTCAACGGGCTGCTGTTTAATTTTGCCAGATAAGAACTGATCTTATCGTCATACATATCTACAACGTCTTCCCGTTTCAGGATCTTCTCGGCTTTCTCCTCTGAAAAATCACACAAAAGCCCTGCAGAGTCAATAAAATTGATCTGTGCCAGACGCGCCATTTCTTTGATCACATCCACACACTGCTCCATTGCAAATGTCGGTTTTGTAAGAAAACGCTCATCCAGACGCACCAGAACTTCCGGTGTAGACTGTTTTTCCTCTTCCGTGATCGGCAGCGTCAAATAGGCCAGTTTCTCCAATTGCCTGGTAAACGGAAGCAGCACTGCCACTGCAAATATATTAAAGATACTGTGTATCATTGCAATTCCGGCCGCATTCGCCGTCTCCCCTGTAAAAGAGAAATGAAAGATCGCATTACAGCCAAAATAGATCGTCATAAATAAAATGGTTCCGATAATATTAAAATACAAATGTACAAAAGCGGTACGCTTTGCATTTCGACTTGCTCCCATACTTGAGATCATCGCCGTCACACAGGTTCCGATGTTCTGTCCCATAATGATCGGAATGGCTGATCCATACGTAAATGCTCCTGTCACAGACAATGCCTGCAAAATACCGACCGATGCGGAAGACGACTGAATCACTGCCGTCAAAAGTGCTCCCACTGCAATTCCAAGAATCGGATTTTGAAACATCGTCAGAATATTTGTAAATTCCGGCACATCTGCAAGCGGTTCCACCGCCCCGCTCATCGCTTCCATTCCATACATCAGAACGGAAAATCCGAGCATGATCTCGCCGACATCTTTTCTGTGGTTATTTTTCTTTGATAAAAACAAGAAAATACCGATCAATGCCAGCACCGGCGAAAATGAGGAAGGTTTCAACAACTGTAAAAATAAGTTGTCCCCTTTGATGCCTGTCAAGCTTAAGAGCCAGGCGGTAAATGTCGTTCCTATATTCGCTCCCATAATAATACCGATTGCCTGAGACAGTTTCATAATTCCTGAGTTTACGAAACCGACTACCATAACGGTCGTCGCCGATGAAGACTGAATCACCGCTGTTACAAGCGCACCGAGTCCTACGGCCTTCAGTGGATTCGAAGTTAATTTCTCCAGGACGCGTTCCAATCGTCCACCGGATATTTTCTCTAAACCTTCGCCCATGACATTCATACCATACAAAAATAATGCCAGTCCACCGATCAAGGTCAAAATCCCAAAGATATCCATACCTTTTTCACCTTTCTGTTCCTTACATATTTTATATTAAAACGTTACTCCATTTTATCATATCTAGTTTATGTAAAAAAATCAAATTCTTTTTGTAAAATCTATGTAAAATCTTCTGTGAGGGAAAAAGAAAAGTCCCCCATTTCTGAGGGACAGAGATAAAATTAAATCATTCCCTTTTCCACCATACATGTTTTCTCGCAGAAACAGATTCCATATTTGATCAGTTTCTGGTAGCCTTTATCCAAAAATGGTGCGGCATACTCTTTTTCCTCAATCTGAGTAAGTGCTGCTTTGCAACCGTCTGCCATCTCGGTAAATTTATTGCAGACCTTCAGTTCCATAAGGATCACCGGTTCTTCCTCGTCATACGGAACCAGTGCGAGATCCGGTCTGCCGTTTCCGTATTCCCGGTTCGACTGAATGCTGTAATCCGGCAGTGCCATTAAGTATCCGGTCAGCACACCATGATAGAAGGCTTCTTTTTTGTCATGATAGCTGATGGTTCTGCGCAGATTCTGCTTTAGGATTTTCTGCATACTGCTGCTGTCCCCGGTCAACATCGCGCGATAAAACGGTGTAAAATCCATCGCTTTTACCTGACGGTCGAACCATTCCTGAATCGTATCCTCATAGATTGTCAGGATCTCATCATTCGGTATCGACATCGTCAGATAAATTTTCCGATTTTCAAACCGTTTGCTTTCCACTTTGAGATAACCAGTAAAAAACAGGAAATTCCACAGATTAGCCTGTGATTCATGGATATCCTCGTACGTAATCTCTTCATGCACCGGTTTCTCGATCGTTCCTCCGGCAATCAGCCGCTCGATTTCTTCTTTTACATCCGGTTCTGCCAACTCGATCAACTCCCGCACAATACTGTTTGATGAGGTATTGGACCAGTACGGTTTTGGAAATGCCGGTTTCTCTATCAACGCTGCTTTCACATAGTTGATGATGCTCCATGGATTGTATACTTCTGTATCTCCGAACCGATAGCCGTCATACCACTGTTTTACTTCCGGCTGTTTTTCCTCCAGATCATAGGTTTTCAGCATCGTTTCCACTTCTGTCTCTGTAAATCCAAAATATTCAGCATAATTGTTGCTCAAAATGGAATTCATTTCCAGATTGTTTAATCCGGTAAAAATGGATTCCTTACTGACTCGCAGACAGCCTGTCACGATGGCAAACTCCAACGAATCATTCGTCTTTAATGCTGACTCGAACAGTGAACGGATAAAATCGATCATTTGAGCATAAAAATCCCGAAAGTAAGCATTTTCCAATGGTACATCATACTCATCGATCAAAATGATCACGTTCTTTTCATGATATTTTTTTAGATAAAAGGATAACCATTTCAACGCGGTTGCATAGTCAACTGCATCCGCTGTTTCTTCTAAAATCTGTCTATATTTTTCTTTCTCTTTTTCTGATAATCGATCTCCGTTAAGTACATATTTATGACGGTCATATTCATAGAAGATCTCATTCTTCAGACATTTGTATGCCATCGGAAAATCCGGCTGTTTCGCCGATTTTAACGACAGCTTGATGACCGGATACGTTCCCATCTGTGAGGTATATCTCTCACCTGCCGTCAAAATCTTTTTCCCATCAAAGTAGTGGCTGTTGTCAATCTTCTCTCCGGCATACGTCCGCGCATCTTCAAAGAATGTCTGAATCATGCTGAGCGTCAAAGTCTTTCCAAACCGTCTCGGACGGGTGAACAGATTGACACATCCCTTCTGATCCATCAGTTCTTTTAACATCCATGTTTTATCTACATAATAATAATTGTTCTCTATCAGGGTTTTATAACTTTCGATTCCAATTGCAATTGGCTGTTTCATTTCCATTCCCTTCCTCCCGTTTACGCAAAAAATCCGCTATACATCTCTTTCCTTTTAGTATAGCGGATTTTCTTCTTTATTACAATTTCTGTTTTACTGCATGTCCGTTCTATTCTGCTATTTCTTCCTCTTTCGAATAGGCACTGTAGATGGTAACTCCGTTTTTCTTTGTGTATGCCCGTACATAAACCTGATAATCATCCTGATACTTACCGTCATATGGCTCAAATTCTGCTTTTTTTGCTTTGGGATCTTTGACTGTTTTTATCTTTATCATTTTCTTTCCTTCTTTGCGATAAATGCAGTATCCCTGCGCACCTTTGATCGGTTTCCATGAGACTTCACCGATTCCATCTGCTCGCCCTGCGTAAATGTAGACGTTTGGTGTTTTTTTCTGCAGTGGGTGCTTGGTGATCTTGATGTCATACTGCACCGTGAAATTCGGATATTTTGCACGAACCACTACTTTCCCTGTTTTTTTTGCTATGATCTTTACATTTTTTGCATCACTGGTATCTACCTTGGCATAACGATTGTCACTGACTTTCCACTGTCCGGCATTTATCATATTTTTGACGCGAATTGTGATCTTATCTCCGACTTTCATACTTAATCCTGTTTCCTGTACGAGCGGCTGTTCTTTCGCATATGTTGTGACTGGCATGCACATCACCAGACAAGCCATGACCATTAGAATACTTACAATTCTTTTTTTATAGTTTTCCATGTTGGTTTCCTCCTACATATACTTCTTTATAAATTTTTTTACACTACTATCTAAATATCTTCCACTATTTCCTTTGCTACCTCCCCTTGCATGAACTGCAATAATATATCGCTTTCCGTTTTTGGTTCTATAAATTGGTCCACCACTCTGTCCGTTTGATGAATCAATCTTATATTTTAATAATAGACCATCATTACTAAACCAATGTTCTTTACAAGCATGTCGATACATTTCATCATGTACCTTTTTATTATTAACTTCCCCCGGGTAACCTATTAACCCCAAGTTTAAATTCTTTATTCCACTCTTATCGAAAGCGGTTCCGTCTCCTCCCAATCTAAATCTTCTCATACTTTTTTCTCCCTTATCATATTTTTTCTCTTAGTCATTTTTTTACAATTGCATGTCCCACCACCATTGATATCGCCACATCCACAAACACACACACTATGCTCTTCACTGCCACATCCCAGTGCAGACAGGCACAGATCAGTATCGCAGACATTTCCAATCCACAGACCAGCCATGTCCGCCTGCGATACACACCGCGCTCCACCTCATCTAGT
>JBJENW010000014.1:0-4978 GCA_051880395.1 Lachnospiraceae bacterium
GGTTGAGATATTTTTCGCCCTCCAAAAAAGTAGTGGGCAGATGAACGTAGTGGTTCGCCCGACAAATAGAAATTTAATTCTACTTTTTATGGCGGATCATGACGGATAGGACGACGGGTGCTCCGAATACGGCTGTCACGGTGCTGATGCTCAGTTCGGTTGGAGCGAAAACGGTGCGGGCGATAAGGTCACAAAAGAGACAGAAGACTCCTCCTCCCAGGAAACAGCCCGGCAAAAGAATCTGCGGTTTCGCGGTCTGAAAGATGCGCTTTACCAGCTGCGGAACAGCGATCCCGACGAATGAGACCGGTCCTGCGAATGCGGTGACGCAGGCGGATAGGAGGCTGGATAATAATACTAATGCACAACGAAAAAGATGGATGTTTACACCCAGATTTTGTGCATATGCTTCGCCTAATTGATATGCACGCATCGGTTTCGCCAAGAAGATCAGCCCAATTGCCGTGACAAATAAAAGCCCGGCGATCACCTGCACATTGTCCCAGGAAATGCCGGAAAAGCTGCCAAGGGACCAGTTATGGAGGTTTACGATATCCGAATCATCCGCAAATGTCACCACAAAATCCGTGATCGCGGAACAGATATAACCGATCATAACACCACAGACGACCAAAATGGACATCTGCTTTACTTTTTGGGAAAATAACAGAACAATTCCCATCGAGACCATCGCTCCTGCAAACGCCGCCGCGATCAGTGTAAAAGAACTCATCGCCCACGCCTGTTTCAGACAAAAGACCATGATAAGTGAGACAAACAGTTTCGCCCCCGAGGAAATTCCGAGTACAAACGGCCCTGCGATCGGATTATGAAAAAACGTCTGCAAAAGATAGCCCGACAGAGAAAGGGCACCACCTAACAGAATCGCTGCCACTGCCCGCGGCAGGCGCAGCTGCCAGATGATCGTCTCTTCCGTCTTCCCCTGCATTGCATGCATGAAAACTGCCAGTGCTTTTTTTAACGGAATCTGCACACTGCCCGCACAGATATTCCACATAAGCAATGCCAAAAGTAAGACTGACAGAATAAAAAATGTTCCGGCAGTATTCTTTTTTTTATTGTAATCGGAACAGGTAGGTGGTGTCTTCATCCGCTGCATCCTCCTTCGTCAATATGGTGTGCAGATCCGTGATCATTGTTCCCGGTTCCATGGAATCCTGATACAGATTCTGCGAAGTGCACCATACATGCTTGTTCTTTACGGCCTTAAACTCTTTGAGCAATGCACTTTTCTCCAACAGCTGGGAGAGCGTCTCCACTTTTCCGGCAATCGTGCTGTTGTAGATCAGATAATCCGCGTCTTTTGCTTTTGCATAAAATTCTTCCATCTGCAGAGTGACGGAGGAAGAGGCACTCTCATCGCCTCCCAGATTTGAAAAAATATAATTTCCACCCGCAAGCTCAATCATTTTCGGCACATAATCACCGGATTTTCGGACGCTGACCGCCTCGTTTGTCGTAATATAAAAAAAGGCAACGGTTTTGTCCGTCTTCTTTTCCGTGATCGCTTTTACCGCTTGTGCCTGTTCTTCGAATGCTGCTTCTGCCTCTTTTTCTTTTCCGAGCAACGCACCATATAATTTTACCCACTCGCAGCGCCCCAACGGATGTTTTTCATAGCTGGAGTAATCCACCAAAACCGGAATCTGAAAGCTTTCCAGTTTTTCCTTTACTTCCGGAGAATGCAAGATCATGGTAGACTGAATCGATAACGAACAGCCGTCATCCACGATTTTTTCATAATCCGGTGCGTTATATTTCCCTGCATAGGCGATTTTTCCTGTTTCCATCGCCTGTTTTGCTTCTGGAATATACCAGTTTTCCGCCTGCGTACCAGATAGAGAAATCGTATCCAATGCATCTAACGCACGAAACATATCCATGGTCGCGGACGCTACCAGATAAATATGCGATAACGGCTGCTGCAATACCTGCACGGAATCATTTAGATCAGAAGGCGTTTTTTTCCCTTCCGGTACGACCAAAAACTGTGAACCGTCTGAAATTGTAAGCAGTCGATATCCATCTTTATAGCAATCGACGGTAAATTCTTTTGCATACGAAAGCGGCATCCGCTGTTCAAATGTCAGTTGATCACAGATCTGCTCTGCTTCCGTCTGCGGATTGTCTGCATTTGTGCCTTTACAGGCCGTGCAGCAGAGGCTCAAAACGACCAGACAACACCACATGATTGTTTTCCAAAACCGTCTCATTCTTCGCTCTTCTTTCTTTTCTGAATTCGTTTTCGGCAGAAAATCGCACCTAAGACGGTGCCACAAACCGACAGAAGCAGAATCGCGATCACAATGGCGATCAGTCGTCCCTGCGAGGACTGGCCCTGAATGGAATCAGAAGCAAAGTTTAACGTATAAGAAATTTCATGCGGCTCACTCATCGCTGTGGTATCCGCGATCACCGCAATCTCTTTGTCAAACGCCACAACCGGGATTTCAAACGTTGCGTTTCCTTCTTTCTGCACCGGCTGATAAACGGTATTCCCGATTTTCATATAATCATAATTCGGACTGCTCCAGATGATCTCTGCCGTCAGTTTTTGATCTTTCACGGTCAATTTTGCCGGAGATGTAATAGAGGCTCTTCCACTGCCGCCCGTAAGTGTGACCTCTACCTGATATGTACCATCCGCTAAGTCCGGCAGATTTTTTTCAAACGCCTCTTTTGGCAGACTATCTGCATCAAACACAATTTTATGATCATACCACTTTTCTTTTCGCTTGCTGAATGCAGCGCAATCTAACGGCTGGTTTAATGCTTCCACCGAAACGGTATACGTATATGCGCCATCTGCATCTTCAACATAGGGGGCTGTCTTTGATTCGTCTGCTTTTACCGCCTGTTCTCCGGTTCCCATGAAAAGTTTCGCGTATCCTTTTCCTCCAAGTGTCAAAACTGCCTGCATCTTTCCTGCTTCTACTTTAAGCGAGGCGTTCACAATTCGAAACATCGAAGAATCCGATTCCACTTCCATGTCATAGGTTCCATCTTTCAGCTCCGCTCCCATGACCGCCTGCATATCCTCACTTCCTACTTCGGTACGAGCCGCCTTTTCTTCTGGTTTTGCTACCTGTTCCTCTGTCTCTGCACTGGCTGTCAAAACGGCATTTCCATGTTCTTCTGCCTTTGCTGTTGTAAGCGGGCAGACAGTCAGACCGCCTGCCACACACAACAAAAGACACCATTTCCTGTATCTTTTTTTCACGATATCCTCCACTATTTTCCTAATTTTTCAATCGCATCCTTGGTATGGGATACATAAATATTCTGAATATCCGGATTTTCTCCAAGGCCCTGAAGTAACGGTTCTACTTCAAACCCAGCTGCCTCAAACTGGGATTTCCAGGAGTCCTTGTCATCGCCTGCCATATCGTTGTTGGCATGATCTCCGGCAACGACCATTAACGGTTCTAACACCACTTTTGTGTAGGTACCTTTGTCTTTCACTGCCTGGATCACATCATCAAGTGTCAGCGCTCCTTCTACTGTTCCAACATAATAATCACTGTATCCATCCTTTGTCAACGTATCCTGCAATTTTTCATAATCACTGTCAGAATCCGCCTCCGTTCCGTGTCCCATAAAACAGATGGCTGTTTTTCCATCCACTTTTTCTGCGGTTGCCGTTGTGATCGCTTTTGCCACTGCCTCGTAGTCCTCATCACTTGTCAACAGCGGTTCTGCCAGTGAGACTGCCTCAAATTTATCGGTATAAGTTTCCAATTCCTCTTTCAGATCTGTGTATTCATATCCGGACATCAGGTGCGTTGGCTGTACGACCAGTTTCTTTACTCCGTCAAGCACGGCACGGTCTAATGCTTCTGTCACGTTATCAATCTCTAATCCATCACGCTCTTTCAGTTTATCAATGATGATCTGACTGGTAAATGCACGGCGGATGTCATAATCCGGATTTGCATCTTCGATTGCTTTTTCGATCGCACCGATCGTTTTTTCTCGGCTGTCATTGTAGCTGGTTCCAAAGCTTACTACCATGATTGCCTGCTCTTTTGCGTCTGGATTTGGTGTCATTTCTTCCGCCTCCTCTGAATCAGACACTTCTGCCGTATCCGATTCGACTGCCGGTTCTGTTGTATCCGACGTATCTGTTGTTTCCGTTGTATCCGATGTTGTCTCTGTGGTGTTTGTGGTTTCTGTCTGCGTGGTTGTTGTACTGTCTGCCTCTTTTTCACTACCACATCCTGTCATCAGGCATGCGCCCAAAAAGATGGCTGCTACGACTGCGATTGTTTTTCTTTTCATATTCTTTTCCTCCATCTGTTTTTTTCGAATCCGTATACAGTCGTACCATTCCAAACACCGTATTCTTTGTACAGCAAAAAAAATCCATTTATTTTCGCGCAAACGAATATAAATGGGTTGTAAATGTATGTACAACCAGTTACTCGTGGCCTGGAACCGTAGTTCCTGTACAACAGACAGGCAGGTCTCCTGACTTACAGATCTACGCCTCAGACACCTTCCCGATTGCTCAGTGGCATTTTGTCTTCGGCTCCCTGCTTACAGTGACGAGTTCGTACAGGACTTTCACCTGTTTCCCTTTTCACCCGGGCAAAACAACCATGCATTTTCCCGGACACCTGCTGTTTTTGATTCATTTACACTAGAGTACCATGTTTTCTGACAAAATGCAATATTTATTCCACAATTTTCCCATTTGCCTCACCTATACTGTTTTCGCCAACTTTCTATTTGTCGGGCGAACCACTACGTTCATCTGCCCACTACTTTTTTGGAGGGCGAAAAATATCTCAACCGGGAGAATTCTATACCCGGACGTTTCGCAGCACGCCAGGCATCTTGGCAAAAAACACGGCTCCTGCGCAGGTGAGCTATGTGCTAAGAGTGCCTAATACTCTCAGGATCGCCTTCGAGCATAAGGCACTCTAAGCACAGGATCTCACCTGCGCCCGCCGAAATG
>JBJENW010000015.1:0-28254 GCA_051880395.1 Lachnospiraceae bacterium
TATAAAACACTTATACAGATTTGTCTGCTGTCCCTTTAAAATCTCATAATTTTGTATAGCATTTAAAAAACTCTGCATTCCAGACATTGATTCAAATTCATTCAAATATAAACTGTAGGTATGTCCATCTTGCAATACCCTCTCTCTAACATTAGCAATTTTAGATGCAGACATCTTTCTTACAGCTAAAACAGGATTTTTTTCTGATAAGACACCCTCTTCTGTCCATGTCATCTTAAGCCATGGTGGATTTCCCATTATTAAATCAAATCCACCATTATCAGCAAACACATCAGCAAATTCCAATTCCCAGTGCATAAATCTCTGCTCTTCTGCGATCTTTTCAACTAAATTTAACCTCCGTGCTGTATCTGTTCCCTTTGAGGTATCTCTTAAATCATCAAGACATACTACTCCCAAATCCTTAAACTGATTTTGAAATTCCAGAGCTAACTGGCTTCCCTCTACACTATATTCTATCTTACCATCCTCAGTTAAATTGACATTTCCGGAACTATCAAGAATACTCATCTGTCCAAGACCATTTGTCGTCGGTACAACGCCTTCTAAAATTAAAGACATCTCCATAAAATACACTTCTCTTGGCGGTAACAAATCTGCCTGATCTATTGGCCAGAACCAAAGTGCACACCAATAGTCCATAGCAGCCTTCAATCTTGCATATGGACCAGCATTTTTCATATGTTCCGACTTAAAAAGTTTCTGATAGATTTCATCTTTTTCACGAATTGTAGTATGAGAACCCTGTTCTGTTTCCTCATGACCAAATATGCTAAGCGGCTCAAATGTAGCCTTCTTCACTTTCTTCCTAAGTTCAACCGTCTCATCCCACAAGATGTCAATCGTGTCAGAAAGACGAAGCACTGTTTTAATATCATCCTCATCAAACTTCTTTGTAAATTCTTTTCTCCAATCATTTATCTTTTTAATATTATCCGGTTCCAGCTTCTTTATAACCTTATCCGTATAATTTGCCATACCAGGATCACCAAGAAGGAAATGATATACTCGATTGGCTACACCAACCTTCTTTCTTTTTTCTCCCGGCATAATCCGATCCGGTGCCTCTTTGTACCATGTACCATTTTCAAGTTTTGAAGTATAGTACACCTGTCTCCTGGCACCAATTAATGAATTACCACAGACAAGCTGTGTACCAAACCACGGCACATAAGCTCCTTTGTAAATCGTATTCAACCAAATGGACACCTCTCCCAATTCAACAGCAATCGGGTTTAAGTCCACACCATATACATTTCGATCTGCAATAAACATCTTAACTTCCTGTAGTTTCTCAGATCTTTTGTCAAATGGAATCTGTTCTCCGAGTTCCTCCTGCTTTTTATTTAAATATGCCTCTGCCAACTGATTGATTGCTTCATTTAGGAATGCTGCGCTTCCCATGGCAGGCTCACAAATAGTCAGATGGAGAATTTCATCTGCTGTTTTATCCTTTAGTAACTCCTTTAATGCATATTTAACAAGGCACTTGGTAAGTACCTCTGGCGTATAATAAGAAGCAGACTTCTCTCTCTCTCTTCCGGCAAGACGATAAATAAATGTACCCGGTTCGTATTTTCTTAACTGGCCTTTCTTTTCTCCCTTCTCATACCGGACACGTTCATCTTCTTCGTAATTATCCAGTTCTCTTTCCGGTACAAAATATCCGACTTCAAGCTCGTTAAATTTATCTCCTTTCCGCTTTACTTCAAATAAAGTTTCCTCTGCAATAAACCCTCGATAACTAAGCAATGCCTCATATACCGCTCCCATTTGGTTGATTCCAAGTGCAGAATAGGAAATTCTGCCCCTACGTTCTTTTGCGTTCGCCGGTCTGGAAATACTCATTAAATCCACTATTTGAAGCATGGCACAGTTACGCAGTCTTGCATTTGTAATCAGTTTGGTATATTCCGGATCAAAAATATGTGCTTTTAAGGCTTCCATCGTAAAAGCATCATGCATAGATTCCTTTTCCATTTCGATTGCTTTCTTGTAATCGTCCAATTCTTCCGGATATCCATAATAAGTCATATGAAATAATTCTTTTAACGTATCATCAATATAGTATCCCTCTGCTACTACTTCGCTGGATTCTCTGACTCTCTCACATACATCCCTAAGTCCTTCAAGTGAATATCCCTGAACATAAGTCTGAGATTTCATTGGTGCATAACCGAGTTCCGGACGTGCCTCAATAAAAAGCATGAAAAGAAAACGATACATGTACCGCAGACACTCTACTGTGAGTTCCGCCGCATCTATCGGATGTTCACTTAAATTGATTCCCTGTCTTGTCTTCATATCATAAATTACTTCATTTCCGAGAATTTCTATACTCTCACGCAAAGCATATTTAAGAGCATCTGAAACGGCAGCACTGTTCTTATGTGAATTTTCATCTAAATGATCAAGCACACAATTCCCATCCACCGGACATAAACTTTCTCTATGGAGCAATACCGTCATTGCCATAAATGCAGATTCCTCATGACGACTGAAAATATCCTCCATCATAAACTGCAAATATCTCTTCTCATTCCATTTGTTTCTGTCAATTAAAGCAATCTGGTTAACTCCAAACAGAATAATAAACCTAGGTGCTTCCTCTCCTGCAAAAAATAATTTTGCAAGAATGTCATCGTTACATATATCTACCGAAGTTCCAGCTTGCTCTTCATCATCACTTTTTGCAAATATTTTTCCCTGCAGAATGTCATCACCACGCTCACTTGCCACGCACAAAAATGTCCAAAGAAGCGGTGCTCCATTTGCTTTGGTTTCTTCATGATATACGGGCACTGAAATTCCATCTGTTACCTCGGCAACCACACTTTTTCTATTCTCATATCCCAACGCATGCAAATAAAGCTCTGCCAGCTCCTGCACGAAAGGTTTACTTGCATCCTCATTCCTTATATGTGCGTACCTGTCCCTAATACGATAATATTGTCTCGAAATGTCTCTTAATTTCTTCCATGGAAGCTGTATTCCATCTTGCTTTTCTCTTTTCTTCCATTCCTTTATGGTATCATCGGCATTTTCTTTAAAAATAGATGTAAAGTAATGATTCGTATAGTATTCATTTTGATTGATAATTCCAACTAAATCCATTTCCATATCAATGTACCCCCGTTACTGCTGCAATAATTCGAATATATGGATTTTCCTTTACTATCTCAAGAGTATCTCTTTCCCAATCCATAAAATTTTCAAATATTTTTTCTATTTCACGTTCTTTCTCGGATTTTCTTCTATCCATTCCGGCAATATTTAAGTCATAAATTGAAAGCTGTGCATCCTTATGTCGCTCTTCAAGTTCCATCAAACGTTCCATCTCATCATATATGTATGGCTCTGTCTTTTCCTTATAATCTGAGTACTTTTCCTCCATAACTTTCTTTGCCTGAAGTACAACATCCTGAAGTAAGCTCTGGCCATGTACTAACTGCTGGTCAGACACCAGTTGCTTATTTGGCTCTTTTGTATTCATATGTGTCTTTTGCATTACCTCATCCATTGTAAGAATCTTGACAAAATTATTTTCCTGATAAAAAACGCCAAACCATTCATCTACGACAGTGGTTGATTTTCTGTTCGGAATCTGTCCTTCCACAAGGAAAATCATTTCATTGGTACTAAGTCCATTTGGCAATCCCAGTACCGGCACCTCGTTTCTCTTATAAAAGACACTAGCCTTATCTTCTATCCACTGAAATATCGGATGCAGTTTCCACAAATACTGTGTTGCAGGCCAGGCAGTCTCTGCCAGCTCATTCTGCATACATCTTTGCATATCCTTCATACAATACTCTTTATCTGGAGACAATCTTAAATAATCATCAGAAGGCATGGCTTCTGGCGGCATAAGCTTACTGATCTTTCGTTTTACATTATCTGTAAGCTTGATTTCAATTCCTTTCGTTCCAGATAAATCCGCATATTTAATTTCTTCTGTATCTGTAAAGACGTCCAAGGCATTCTTCACATAATCAAAATCTGAAAACAATGTTTCTTCATCGCTATACTCGACTTTTACATTTTGATCATCACCTAATCCCATTAGCATTTCTAAAGGATCAAACTCAGCTTCTCCATCATCCAGAAGTTTACCAAATGCATCCGCTTTACCATTTTCAATTGCCTTTGCAGTTACTTCTTCCTCTTCTTCCTGATTAAACTTTCCAAGGAGTACCGCCGGATCTCCAATATTTTTCAGTGCTTGTTCTTCCTTCTGAACGAGAATTTCCATAATACGTGCATCTCCCTTAATCTTGGGATTCTCGCTATCTATGAGCATATATCTGATATCCGGTTGCTCTTTCTGACCATACCTGTCAATACGACCATTTCTCTGCTGAAATACCATAAGTGACCACGGAATATCAAAATGAATCAATCTGTGAGACAAATAATGCAGATTGATTCCTTCCGATGCCACATCTGAGGCTACGATGACTCGAATCGGGGATTCTGCCCTACCAAATTCATCTACAATTCTTTGCAGTTCCTTATCACTCATTCCTCCATGCATAACTTCAAGTTGGTTCTCTCTTAACTGTAAATCTTTTTTCAAATTCTCAGCAAGATACCTCATAGTTTCAATTCTCTCCGTAAAAATTACCAACCTGTCATCCTTCTCTTTCGGAGTCCATCCATATTCTTTACTGCGTAATAAATTCAGCAATGTTGTATATCTTGAAAAATCTGACGGTGTAATTTTCTCTAAAGCGTCCTTTAACTCCTGAAGCTTTGTAATATCCGGCATTTCTTTTTTTGTATATTTCTTTTCCAGTTTCTTAATGCGGGTATCTATACTTTTGATGCATGCAGCAGGACTAGAAAACAGGGATTTTTCCAGGCTTGTCTTGAACAAAATACCTTTTCCTCTTGTCTGTGACTGATCCATCTGAAGCTGCATATTTGCAAAAATATCATACGCATATTCTTCTTTTTTTGATGCTGGACATCGTTCTATTGTAATAACTCTTTCTTTAAAAGAACCTAATACCTGATTTTGAATGTCTTTCTTAAACCTACGAATTAATAAACCTTCAATATCTTCTTTCGTATAATTTTCTTCGTCTGCAATGGCTGTTGGATCAAGCATATTCATTAGTGAAGCAACAGACTGTCCCTTACCATCATGTGGTGTAGCAGTCAACATGATAAGAGTATCAGACCTATTCGCCAAAAGAGATGCTAACTTACTTCTTTGCGAGCTTCTATCTCCTCTTTTTGCCACATTATGTGCCTCATCAATCACAATAATGTCCCACCAGGCATTTTCAAGATGTGTACGATATTCAAGGTCATTTTTCAACGTATCAATAGAAATTATCGTCTTATCATAATAAAAAAACGGATTATAATTGCTTGGAAGTTTTGCTCGTATACTCTGAATTTTTGCTGAGTCAAGTCGTACCAATGGAATTGTGAATCGGTTCCACATTTCTTTCTGGAACTGAGTCATCATACTCTTAACTGTGACCACAAGAATCCGCTTTCCTTTTCCGCGTACAATTAATTCAGACATTAAAATACCTGCCTCAAGCGTCTTACCAAGACCAACTGTATCGGCAATGAGAATCCTCTGTCTAGTCTTATTAAGAGCCATCTGGGCAGGCTCAAGCTGATAAGGCATCAGATCCATTGCTGCCTTATCTCCGATATGTATTTTATTATCTGTAGGTATTTTTTCTCTCCATTGACTTTCTATGTATACCTTAGACTTACGAAAGAAAGCAGAATCATCCGGAACAAGTTTTACATTAGCCGGATTCACAACTTCAATACTTTTTTCAGCATCCACCATAAACATTGATTCATAATCTTTGACAAGCTGTGAAAGGCCAACCACATGCAATGTTTGATTGCCCAAACTGTTTATCTCTACTTTAGTTATCTTCCATTCTTCGCCCCTTACAATAATTCTCATACCAGGAGCATATTTTACTGCTGTATTTTCCATCTTTTTACCGCCTTGTAGTGAGTTTTTCTATCCTTCTGTGTTTGTTTTCGAATTCTTTTCAAATCTAACGAGATCTCCATAATCACACTTATAATTATCTCATATTTGCGTAAGTTTACTAAGTGACGCATCTTCATCACTTCCCGTCTTAGCAAGCGTACTACTACTTATTCCAATCTGATTAATAAGATCTGTTTACACCTATATAATCTACGAATTATTATAACACATTTTTTTAGATTAAGGGATAGAATATTTGATTTCTCAGATATTCATGTTGCTAGGTTCAAAGCAAATGTTAAATATACACTTATTACCTGTAGTTTCAGCATTTTCTTAGTTGGTGGCAGACTGTTTGGCAGCAATTGCACGAGCATTTATTACAAAGGGACAGCATATGTAACTTAGCATAAATGGAACAGGGGAGTATTCCACTTTTCTCCCCATGCTCCTTGTAACTTATCAACTTTATCAGTTCATTACAAAAATCTTAGATTTTTGTCTTGACAACTGAAGCACTATAATCTCTTGATTTTGACAGTAGCTATCTGCAATATTATTTCTTTCTCAACTTATCCTTAAAAATATTCTGCAATTTTTCTTGAACTGCCTTTGTTTCAAGAGCATTTTCATTAATTTCGCCATTAGCGATCATTTTCATAATCGCAATATAAGACTCCCCTAATGCTGTAGTAAGAATGGATGCTGTTGCTCCGCTGATACTTCCTCCTACTGCAGTTCCGACACCAGGAACCATTTTTAATAAATTAGAGACAATGGTTCTTCCTGCAAATGTAGCTCCCGCCGTTCCTGCTAAAGATGTCACGATTGACTTTAGTAAATTTTCCGATACGGTAATACCAAAAATAGCTGTAATTCCAGCCAGCATTGCAAGTTGTGTTGGTACAAGTGCCAGTGCATCAGAAAATGGTAACGGTATGTATCCTTCTCCAAAGCTTGCTACTGCAGTTGTTACCACAAGCGTTTGTGCTTTTTCACATTTTAATTCAACAGATGCCTTTTGCGCATTGCACCATGCTTTTTGCGCTGATTCAGGAACGATCTGTGCTGTAACCTCAACCAATGTATCTACACCAAAAGCTTTCTTCGGAATCTCATCTTCATCACAATCCTCTGGATTTTCGCTTTGTGCAAGAACAATCACTTTATTTTTAACTTTCAAGTCCGGATAATCCTTTTCAATTGCTCTTACCAATCTTTCGGAATGTTTTTTTCTATAAGATTTTGTAATAACCAGAACAACATCCACCTCTTCAGAAACACTATTAATATAATCCGCCTCGTATTGTTCCAACCGATCGCAATCGCTCGCTACGCAATACCACATTGCATGTATAAACCGATCCGGATCATTGCTTTTTTTACTATCCTGGCATACTTTCTTTATCATTTCCAAAGATCGGTTCCGTTTCTCTTCATCCAATTCAAGACCGATCGTATCATATATTCTTAACGGAAAATCTTTTTTTTCATACCATTTCACGCTTCCTTCTTCTGTAACAGGTGTTCCAATACCCGTTTTTGCAATATCTTCTCTAAACGCTGCGTTGATTAACGTACTCTTTCCCACACCTGTTTTTCCAGCAATGATTAGATTTGCATGCCCCATCTCCTTCATCTCCTGTTTGAATTTTTTTACAAACTCCTCAAAAAAATTTTTTTCCTCCATGTTTTCTCCCCCTGTTAACCATTGATCGTTTTTTTCTGTAATCTCTTGTAACTGATTTTTTCAGCTACTATGGACGGTAATTTGTAAAATGCCAAAATAACCCCCAGCATTAAAACGATTTTTGAAATCAAACAAAAAAACTTACCCAACATACTTTTTTCTCTCATAAGTCTTCTCCTCCTCTTTACGCAATTTATCAAAGTCTCTCATAGAAAATACTGAATTCTCAAATTCCAATTCCGTCAAAATAACTTGCATACTTTTTCTAAAAATGCAATTATTGACAATTATCGAATTTGAAATCTTATAGCCTTTATGTGTATATCGTCATTTACTTTTTGCTCAATAACCTCCCTTTACTATTCTCTTATATACATGGCTGGGCGTACACTGACAGAAGTACCAATATTATAACTTTCAATTCCCCCACATCCATTAACAAATATAACTTGTGAAACACCGTCTAGTGTTCTTAGCCACCAACAAGAACTATGATTATTTGTTCTACTTCTATAACAATCACTACATCCAATACCACTACAATTATGTGTAGAATAGGCTCCGCAGTTTGGTATTAATCCCATCTCCTGTCCAACTAAAAAATCAGCTTTACTCAACAAAAAAACATCATCTTTTGTTTGGTTCGGTTCTTCTAAATAAACATTCACAACCTTTTTCTGTTCTTCTTCCGAAAACGCTTTTGAAAAGAAGTCCTGATTCAAAAATTTTCGGATATCTGATTTATCCCACCTCCCACTCTTCTTGTCAAAAATTCGATCCATCAAGCCGTCTTCACACAAAACCAATGTCCCAAAATTTTCTTCTTTTAATACGATCCATCGAATCGGTTTTTCATTCCACTTACCAAACGTAATAATACGATTACTCATAACCTGACACTCCTTCCTATTCACTGAGATGAATCCGAATAATTTCTACATCCTCCGGTGGTTCTTCGCTTGTGGATATGCAATATTCGATATCCTCCGGAGATTCTTCCGTACAACGAATGTACACATCTGCATCTTCATCCGTATATGGAAGTCTGCAGCGTTTATTGTAAATACCCGTTTCATCCACAGACATCTTCGCTGCATTCGGCAATGAAGTATAATAGATTTCAAAGTCTTCTACTCCCGCATCAATCAAAGGTACCCACTGTCCATACGCTACTATATTTCGATCCAAAACAATTTTAAACTTTCCTCTCTTTGAAACGCCGATATTATAACGGAATTTCGTCTGTTTATCCGCCTCTGTTTCGGAAATCACTTTGATCTTTCCGCCCTCACGTCCTGCGATCAACCCATAGGCAACACCCGTTTTTCCTGTCGGTGCTGTGATATCCGTCTCATTGACTGTTACACCTCTTTCCCGCTGTATCGCAATCGCCTCCGGTGTTCCAAGTGGCGGAAAAAGTTCAAAATATCCTTTTCCTTGTTCCTTTTCTTTTTCGATATATTCTGCAAAAATTTTTCGAAGGATTGGTGACTTACTGGAATTTCCTGCAAGGAATATCTGTATACCATCTACACCGCTCTTTACAGCAGAATCATTTCGAAATGCCAGATAAATGGACGTAAAGAAATTCGATACACCTCTGTCAATCCGTTTTTCCAATACCTCAATCAAGTTCAGATGTATGCCCTTATCCTCATTCTCCACATACAATCTTTGCTCTGATTTGCGATTTCCGTCTTTATCGAACAGATCCACTTTTATATATCCTTCCTCAATCGGAAATTTGCACTCCTCATCGTTTCTGAACAGATATCCATGATAAGCGATTGGGTTATTCTTTTTTTCGCTTTCATCCTTTTCTTTCTCCTCATTTTTATCTTCTTTCGTAGCAATACCGATTATCCCCTCCCAGAACGGACGCAGTGCTTCCATCAACTGCTTGGTATTTCTCCTTGCTTCCTGTGAATTTGAAATCAAAGTTTCACTTCCCGGAAAAGCATCACATTCCTTTGGTTTTGAGAATGAAAATCCTGCGCTATCCTGTTCTTCCTCGGAATTTTCCTCATCATTCTCCTCCTTTTTCTTTTTGTTTCCTTTCTTTTTTCCCAAAAGATCCGCATTTGCCTTGAATATTTCATATGCCATAAGTTCCAGCAGATTTTCTCCTCCGAGATATTTATCCCCTTCTGAGCCAAAATGCTCTATAACATAATCATAGCGTCTTTCTTCTCTCTTACTATCATCTGCACATCTCCATAAGCCAAAATCAAAGTCCGTTGTTCCACCGCCAAAATCGAAGATTGCATATAAAATATTTTCGTCTTCTTCCGGCTCAAATCCATATCCCTGTAAGGCAGTGATCGCATAAGCGGCCGGTTCACTTACCCCCTGTCTGACCCGAAATTTTTCCATAATTTCTTTGTTTTCTAAAATCGTCTCCGGCAGGGATTTTCTTAATCCGGTTGTAAAACTTTGCAAAATTTTTTCTTTGACGGTTTTTTCATATGTAACTGGAAAAGAAAGCACATAATCCAGATAGATTCCATTTCGCATATTGTTGATATACAGTCCCAGATAATACGCATACAATTCCAACGGATTAAACGCATCATCGTTCAGTTGCACAAACGCCGGCAACAAACGCTCAACGCCTTTTTGGTCGACGATTTTTACATTTCGTTCTGTATCCCCACACCATTGCTTGATATCATAAAAATACGAATAAAACGCATCGCTGACCGAATTGGATTGCAAATCATTGTTTGCTGTATGTGACACACGTAAATCGTCAATCGACGTTTCCGGTCTGCCATCTCGCTTGTGATAGTCAGAAAGAAATTTTTCCAGATCAAGGAATTCCATAATAGTAGGATTCTCATAATGCTGTGCCTCAGCTTTTTTATTTAATCGTCCCGTTCCGACACGAAGCAGCGTCGTTTTTTCTCTGCCATCCCGTTTGGATACGATCGTACTTTTTGTACCGAAATCAATGCCGATCAGACCATCTTCGTGAATATCCGCGACCGGATTTCTTGCGATCAGAGGTTTCTCCAGTGTTGCAACAACCTGCCCTTTCTCTGCCACTGGTTCCTTCTCAAACCACAGTTCCCAATGTCCTGCATTTACATCTTCCAGACATTTTTTATCATAATCCTCCAAATCAGCACGAATTTTGTCACAACCCAGAAGATTTTGTGTATAAATCGCACTGATTTCAGGTGATATTACGAAATCTTTCATCACTTTATCCGTAACTTCTTGTTCAATCTCACTTCGATTCAGTTTTAATATCTGAATTAATTTTTCAACATCTTGTTCAGAAATACACTCTTCTTTATCGTTTGTTTCCAGAATGCTTTTTTCGTCGATCAAAATAACAGCCTTTTTGAACGTCTCATCAGACAGAATCTCAAACTTTTTTGAAAGAATCAATTTTTTAAAATCAACATCAGATATATATACCACACCCACGCGATTGGTATACGAATCTGACAAGTTAAAATCCTGTTTTGATTCAACACTATAAGAATATATTTCCATTTTAAAACAATGAAATCCATTCCATACCACTAAACCATTTTCAATTTCTTTTGGGCAATTACTCTTTTTCCCAAACAAACCATCAACCATCTTCTTTTTGATTTTAATCGGTTTTAATCCAAAATATGTATCTGCCACATGATCATAAGATTTCAGAATCGGTACCGCTTTATTTTTCTTGCTGTTCCAATATCCAGATTCCCCATTGCATGAAAATTTAATCCACTCCTCGGAGAAATACTTTTTTTCCAGTTTCAGATATTCCTGGTTCAGTGCCTCTCTAAATTCTTTGTATAATTCTGCATGAATCACCTTTTTCAATGCATTATCACGCAAAACAATTTTGTTTACAGCTTTTGTGTCCATACTCCTTTTCCTCCCTCAAAACAGATGTTTTAATCTTCCTGTCTATCATGCCGCTCTAATTTTTCAATCATATACTGAATAAACGGTGTCCGTTCTCTTGTTTCTGTTTTTTCTTCAAATGCCTCCTCATTGTCTGTTCGGTAGGAAGCGGTCATTCTGACAATCTCCCCTTCACTTTTCTTTCGAAAATTGCCTGTCTGTGCTATCCGAATTCCTTTTTCGTCATAAATTTGGATTGGTGTATCAATCTGCATTCGTTCTACTACACTTTGTATCATATATCTGTTCCATACACATTCGCTTCTTGGGCATTCCCTCGCACTCAATGCTTCTGAAATATTAGTTTTCTCATCATAAATCAGGCAAAAATCGGTCTGACTCGTCTTCAAAAAGCCGGCATATTCTTTCCATTTATCCCAGAAATCCTCGGTATATTCGATGCATGCATTTCCTTCAAATTTCATAATCTCAAATCCATTCTTTTTTGCGAGAACAGAAATGATTTTCTTATCCTTTATCCAAAATAAACAGTGACATATCTTCATACGATCATTCCTCTATGTTCAAAGCATACAGCTTCTGATTTATTTCATTCTGTGTAATGTCCGAATTCGTTTCTTTCATCGCCTCTGTAAGAACCGCCTGTACTTTTTCATCTGTTTGCAAATCCGTAGAACGATTATGCAGGTAATCCGAAAATTCCTTCATTCCCATACCGTTTGCCTGCAAATACTTGCTATATATGACAAATTCCGTCGGAGATAACATCTGCTGAAGTTTCGCAAGATCAACAAGGATATCTGTAGTAATCCCTACAAGATCCGGATTTTTCAAACCAGTTGTATCAAATCCAAGTTTTTCACTGCAGGCTTTTGCATACAGATACGTTCCTGTTGCGCGATAAGCCGTTCGTTCTTCCGGAGACATCTGATCGAGTCTTTCTTTTTCTTCCTTTGAAAGCTTGATATCTTCCTGTAAATGTTTGATATAAGCTTCTGTCGATTCAAAATCATCCGGCTTTTTATCATCTTTTTCTGCTTTCATCGCAAGTTCATCCGGTTCATCTTGATCTTTTTCTTTTATCAACAATACCTCTGCAATTTTAGATACGATATCTGCAACCAAAAGGATCGCAGATATTACATTAAGACCCGGAATTGCCACGCCTATTTTTGTGACAAAAGAAGAAATCGCTCCTCCAAGGAATGTGCCGCCCAGTGCTCCTGCAATACCGCTGCAGATTCTCCCGACGCAGCTGCAAACACCACTGATTGCACCGCTGATCGCACTCCCTAAACTACTAAAAAATCCCATACTGCTTCCTCCTTATCTGCATTTTCCCGAAAGAAATATCTGCAATTCTCTGACAGAATGTAATCTGAGATAATTTATAAATTCATTTCTCCCTATTGTTTGTATGATTTCTTCCATCTCTTTTTCACTCTCAACGCTTATGCTTTTTCCGTTACTCGCAGTAAATTCTTTTAACCATTTTCCGGTCAGTTTTCTATTCATTTCCCTGATACATGCAAACTGCGCATTATTCGGCTCATCAGAGAAAATTTCCAAACCGCGATATATCCCTCGCTTATAATTTGCTTTATAATAGTCAATACAACTTGCCAGGATATCATCATTTGTCGGCGTTTGCTCTGATGTATCCGTTTCTCTGTCAATTTGAATCTGAATTGCTTTATCGGTTCCTGTCGTAAAATAAACTGCGCGACCGGTTGGGAGATTGGAAAGGAACTCTTTTTGTTCCTCTTTCAGCATGATTGTATTTCCAACCGCTTCCTTATCATCTGCAGCAAAAATGCGATGAATGATTTTTGTATTTGTATTTTTCAATACATCGGGCGTTAATTTATTTGGTATCTGATCTACTATGATCAGTGATTCCCCATATTTTCTTATTTCCGCAAGCATATCCGAGAACATTTCCACGCTCTGTTTTTTCGCTGGACTATCTCCAGCCTGGCATTTACTTAAAAGCCTGTGTGCCTCTTCCACAAGTGTAATATGTTGAAATTTACCTTCCAGCTCATACTTTTCCCGAATCGCCTCTGAAAGGTTTATAAGAATAAAGCCCATGATCAAGGATTTTTCTGCACTGCTTCGTATATGTTCCAACTCAAATACCACTTTATGATCCAGTAAATCCATAAAATCAACTGATGAAGTTGTATTTAACAAAAATCCTTTTTCACCGCTTGTAAGACCAAGCAAACGCGCTTTAATTGAGCCGATATAATCATTTTTGAGTCTGTCGTCAAATCCCTGTTCGTTCACAACTATTTCACAGTTTTTAATTAAATCACTGATTGTAGGAAATGCTTTACCGGATCCATCAAAGCATTCTTCCTCACTATAATTTCGGTTTTGGTTTGTATAAATATCCCACCCTTTTTCCTCGTAACTTCTGTATAACGCCTGTTCTATAATCTGAGGAATCGCTGCTTCCATATCAAATGCAGACTCAATACATGCACAGAGCAGATCCACCCGGGAAGTGATACTTTCTCTCGGATAAAATATCAATGGATTCATAGGCAGCGGGGTTGTCTGGTTATCACCGAGTGTAAATACCTTTATATCTTTATCATTTCGACACATCACCCGATATTCTGTTTTTGCCGGTTCGATCACTAAAAATGGCATATCCGCTTTTTTCAATATTTTCTGGCATGTCGTTGTTTTTCCACTACCTGTCACGCCCGACACAAAAATATGTTTATCAAGATCTGCTTTATCCAAATAAACAGGGCTTTCTTTCAGTTCATTTCCATTTTGTATCAGGCAGCCAAGTTCGATTCGATGTTCTTCCAAATCCGGTTTCTGATAGTTCAGACCAAATTCTACTTCTTCATTTAAGCTTAAACCAACAACTTCTTTCTGTGGTAATCCTGCAATCATCCCAAGCTCATTTGTTGTTATCCAATTTCCCAAGCAGGTGTTTTTCTTACGGTCAACGATATGGTGCATTGCAAAATGCGTCAGATAATTTTCTCTGGTTCCATCATCTTTATATTTTCCTGTCGGTAACTGAAAGGAACGAAATGCATTTTTTGCATTTTCAGAAAGATCAAAGGATGACAGCGGTATTTTGTTTCCAGTCTCACCAGAATAAAGTGCTGTTACTGTGTTTTTGATTTTTTGTAAAGCTGTTTTCTTTGACGCAAATACACACATCGAGGTAAGAAACATTCCTTTTCCTTTGCCATAATCCAAGCGTGGAAATATAACATCGTCCATAAACTTTATAAAATCCTGTAAATTTCGGTTGCTATATTCAACAGTTGTGGTGGTAGACGTAGAACTTCCGGTACTTTTTGCCGTTGTTTTGCTTTCATTTTTGGTTTTAGATGAGCTGTTTCCGATCGTCTTTGATTCAGAGTGATTCGCTCCAGTCTGCTTTGCGTCAGATGTATTGCTCCCACCGCTTTTGCTTCCAGAACTTCCTGTCGCAGAAGAATGATTCGTTTGTCCATCTTTCGTATCATTTTTTGACCAGCCTTCATTCCATCCATCATTAGTTCCCACTGTATGTGTATCACTGTTTGATGTTCCATCAGATATCGTTGCAGATCCAGAAGACCCTTCTGTGTTGCTGGTTCCTTCTGTGTTCGATTCGGAACTTCCGCTATTCGTCCCTTTGCCTATTTGTATACTCTTTTTGGAATAAGAGGATTTCATATCATAAAATTCATAAAGATTCTTTTGAATTTCAAATATATCTTCCATATTTAGCGGTTTTGCCACTACCAAAAAGCAATAACTGTCACCATACATCACATTGATCAAACGATCAATTCCCTGATATTTTTCATCGTCTTTATTTGCACCTGGTACACCTTCAATCACACCAGCTTCCGGCATATTTCTGATTGTTTCAAGTACGCTTTCTCTTTCATCCGCAGTTAATGCTTTTGTTTTACTTCCCCTAAAATTTCCCTGAATCGCTGGTCGTAAGATTGTATCTCCTATGTCTTTGATTGCAAAATCCAGCGGTTTCTTATAATTCAAATCTTTCGATATACCATAGTAAAAATCAACTTTCTCTTTTCTACCTACGATTAAAAAAATGAAATTTAACCCATCCATTTTCAAAGAAGACAACACATTCTCAAGTGCTTCTTTTTTCGGTGCCTGTTCTTCATAACAAATATCTGTAACTTTTAAAAGATAAATATCTTTATTTTCTATTTCTTTCGTTTTCTGAAAATCAAGCAAATTTGTAAGATACATCACACTTTTGTTTGTTAAATAGTCTTCCGTTTCCGGCATACCGATCTTCCTCCTATACTTTCACTAACGATCTTCGAATCACTTTTCTTGTGTTCATCGACCTATACCCACGAAGAATCACCTCTGTAATATCTCCGGAAGTTGCACTTCCCATACAACGATCGTGACATTCATCATCAAACTCATCGCCAATTTCCACATCATCCCGAACATATTTCGGTTCTGGCAGAGAATCGTTATAAATATCAAAAAAGTAATCAAAAATCTCTCTTAAAACCATAAAATCCTGTTCACGATCAGAATCATTTGAGAGATCTTTTGTATAGTTCCATATAGCTGCCAATCCATCTTCATTCGTACAAGACGCAATAAACGTAATTTCATTTGTTACGCTTATTACATTTTCCAATCCGTTTCTTGTGGAGCGAGACAAAGATTGATACATTTTTAAATACGCCATTGGTTTTTCAAATTGTTGCTTTAACAGATCCGCTGTCGCGTTTGCCTGTTTGAGTTCTGACATCAATTCTGCATTTTTATTACATTCTTGTCCGAAGTCCTTTTCCAGTTTGGATATCTCTGATATTTTGTTTTGTAACTCTATCTGGCTATCTCGTTCTTTTTTCTTCAAAATCTCTATTTGTCCTTGCAAATGTTCACATTCTTTTTCTTTTAAATCTGCCTGATTTTTATACTCGTGCAGCTTTTCCTTTGTTTTTTCAAGCTGCGTTTGTAACTGTGATATTTGCAAATTCAAAGATTTCATTTCTTCTGAATCATCGATACTTGATTCGATAAAATCAGAATTACTTTTTTTAGGTGAACGATTCGCAATTTCCCAGATAAGTTTTTGAATCTCTTCCGATTCTGAAATCACCTCATAGACATATTGAATATCTTTCTCTTTAATATTTCTCATTCTTGTTCTACCTCTCCAAAATTATGCTTTCCCCAGATACTTTAGCAACCTAACAAAATCCGAAGTGAAACTCCATTTTCTTAAAAATTACGTTTTCACACTACAATATTTATCGTCATAAATTTCCTATTCCATCACTTCCACCAACTCCCCCTGCCCCCTTAGCCAAAACTCAATCCCCTTCCCAAACACCTCGGCACCGATCACATACTGCCCATCCTCCTCCGCCAGCACCTTCGCGGTCGGCAACCGATCCAGAACCGCATCCACATCGTTCCCCTTATACCGAAACTTAATCTTCTGCAACCTTCCGCCATACATAAACTGAACCCGTTTCCGAAACTCCCCCTCCTCAAATCGACTGCTATACGGGATATGAAATCGCTCCTCCAAGACTCTCAATCCCTTAATTCTGTCAATGCGGTAAATCGTCGGGAACGAATCGTTGATCACATCAAAATGTTCCCGCACTTTTTCATCATCGATAAACGCGGTCAGATAAAAATAATACTCAGAAAACAGGATCGCCACCGGTTTCACTTTCCGTTTCACGATAGCTTTATCTTTGGTTCTCTGATAGTCCATCTCGATATACTGGCAGTTTCGGACTGCCTGTCCGATCTGCCACATGGTGTCAATGAACTGCGTTCTGTGTCTTGGCTCTATGTAATGAAACTCCTCATTTTTGATCAGATCCTGAACCAGTTTTTGATTCGTTTTCGGCACACAGCAGGAAACCAGGCGATCCAGCATGCTCAACATTTCTTCTTTTGTAAATGCTCGACTGTCCAGAAGAATTTTACAGATGGCAAGTACTTCGCTGTTTGACAATTTCATCCGGTAAATCTGCTCCAAACGATACCCTTTCTTTTCATGATCGTAAATGACCGAATTGGTGAATCCGGAAGCAGCCGCATCATTTTCTAAGAAATTTCGAATATCATCGATATCCCGCTGGATGCTGCGTTCATTGACACTATACCTTTCCGCTTCTTCTCCTTTTTTTACAAGCTCCCCGTTCAGCAATTTGCTATAGATGCCAAGCACCCGCTCTACTTTCGATGTATCCATATGTCCCCTCCAATCAACCTTTCTCTCTTTCTCTCTTCCTTCCAAGAGCGATTTTTTCTTAGTATTCCAGAATTTACCTATAGTATAGTTCTTAAGTACCATGTTAGTCTTATTTTTTCAATTTGTCAATTAATTTTAGATTTTTCTGTCTGTTTTTTTCTATTAATAGACAATAAATGGATTTCTACATTTTCTGCAATAAAATTCGCGGGGCGAAAGAGTAAAAAACAGTTTTCCACATTTCATGCATCTTCTCCACTTAGGCAATGGCTCTGGCTTTACAATATTTTTCGACATAATCCTTCCTCCTATACTAACAATCCACCCATGAACACCATGCATCATAATCTGATTTTGATAAACCACTTTCCGTATCTTTCTGATCTGTTAATTTCTTTTTGATTGTTGTAACCTGCTCCGAAGAAACTTCCGGCTCATTCGTACTTTCTTCTGTTACCTCATCCACATATTTACTGTCTCTGTTGTTTGATACTATTATACTAATTTACATTGACATAATCTGTCATTTTCCATTATTATTTCTATTTTTCTTTAGAATTCAAAATATATTTCGGCTATTATTGTGGAAGATATCAATTTTAATTGACAAACTTTTCATATAATATGGGAATAAACAATAAATGACGGAGAATATAGCATAGACAAAAACAGAAAGCAGAATGATCATCATCACCCTGCTTTCTGTTTTATTTTATCCAAGTTTAATTGTTTTTACTTTTTTGGTTTTTCTGTTATAAATATAACGTTTTCCCTCACTCCAAGCTGTAATTTCTTTTTTTCCAACTTCTTGCAAAAGAATCTGACCATATTCTTCCTTTGTTGAAACAGTAAATAATTTCTTTGCATGAGAACCATCATAATTACTACAGTATACACTCATCTTTGTCTGGCTTTCTGTCGGATAATAGGAATAAAATATTTTTCCATCAAAAAATCGGACACACTGAATATAATTTCCAAGTTTTTTTATTCTTTTCAACGAACCATCTTTCTGAATTTTCCAAATCCACATCTTATATGCTCCTGTATCAGAAACCTTAAATTCGTTTGCATAGATATATTTTCCTTTTATCTCAGAAGGGCTACAGTTCTTAGCAATTGTTTTTCTTTTTTTCTTTGTCAGATCAACCGAATATACCTTACTTGTTCGATACAAGCTTGATAATGAAACAACTACCTTATTATCTCGTATGGTAAGAATTTTAAGATATTCTTCATTGTCAGAATCATATTCCTTCTTATTCCAAGAAGATAAAAGCGTTTTCTTTCCTTTCGCTGATACCTTATATAGTTTGTTATCTTCCAAACATATCTTCTGTGAGCCTTTTATCCAGACATCTCTCTCTTGTTCTTTCCAGTTTGCAGCTTCTACTTTCTGATGCGGCATGATAAAAATACTCAGAAACATAATTGTGCAAAAAGCCAGAACTACTTTCACGAAACAGTAATTTTTCATTGTGGTTCGTTTTTGTTGCATTGTATCATCTCCTTTTCTATTCTTGATTGATTATATACAGACATGAAAAATCTGTCAATGAGACATTGGAACAATTCTTTGGATTTTAAATTATCACATTTCTCCCAGTCTTCCGTATCATTTGATATGTGGGATTCATATCATTTCTTAAAATATAAACTGAACTGTTGTATCTTGAATCATCTCCTCTTAAGCATTTATTTCTCCTATCAGTTTCTTAATCTGACTCATCACATGATTCAGGAATACTTCATTATCTCTGTGATAATTCAGTTCTGGTTCTGCCTGCATCCGCTCTTTTAATTTTATCTGTAAGGATGTGACATTCACCACATAAGAAGGCTGCACAAGCGAATTGTCCAACCCAAGGTTTCGAAATTTTTCTGCAATATTCTCAATGGGAACATCAAAATATTTTTTTACTTTTTCTTCCAGAAACTGATTTTCACTCTTTACGGCACTTTCATACAGCGCGATCAACACAGCCTTATAAGGTGCCTGAAAAACATCCATACAGGAAAAGATCTTTGATAAAAAATCCATCTCATGTAGTTCTTCAAAATATGGCATCAGATTTCCCAGAAGCATTTTGGATGCAAAATAATCTGCTTTTCGTTCTTCCATCAGTGTATCTGTTTCGATCACATGATCAAAGGAAACCGTATCAAAAAACAGATGATAGATTTCATGCCATGCGGTAAAATATTGATTTACTCTTGGAAGTGCCGTATTTAATATGGGAATTTTTTTTCCATTGCGAACAAAGATTGCCCCACTCAGATACCTATTTTCAATCGGAATCTGTATCAATCCTTTTTCTTTCAAAAGCTGAAATGCCAGTTGAACCGATGAATTTACCTTCAGACCATTGTACCTTGTCTGTATAAGCAAAACCTCATTTTCAATCTCCTCCCGAATAACTCTGTTCTTTTCTACCACCTCATCCAAATGACTGGCTGTAATTCGTTCACTCATAACTCCTCCTCTTTAATAGTAAATACCACAGAGATTCAATAAATCCTGCAACAAGTCATACTCTTTTTTTGCTTTTTCATCCATCTGATACGCTTCTGGCTCATTCTTCGAATATACAACCTCTACTGCTGCCTGTTTTTGTCCAGAAAACTCTAACAATTCTTCTGGTGCGATATGGATACAGGAAAAAATTTTCTGCATGTGTTTGTCAAATGTATTTTTGTTCTCGACCTCTCCATTTAAAATCTTGTTAAATGTCGGACGGGAAATATCTGCTTTTTCGCAAAATGACACCTTGGAAAATCCTTTACTACGCAAATACTCCTTCAATTTCATCCCTACTACTTTTCTTTGTTCAAATAAATCATTCCACTGCATTCTTCCATCTCCTTTTCCATTTATTATATGCGTTTTCTGTGATATATGCAAGACGAATGTAAATATTTTTTTTACATTTTTACATTATTTGTTATTGTTCACACGAGCAGAAAAATCGCCACATTTTTGTGACGATTTTCCTAAATTTCTTCCATCCAATTTTCTTTCAATTCTTTTTCTAGTTCTTCAAACAGTTCCAAATATTTCTCTTTTGTTTTCTCTATGATCGTAACGGCCACTTCCTCATTATAAGAATGTGCCACTTCATTTCGATGATTTAACAGTTCTAACCATGCGGATTCATCCTGAATCATTCCAGCACTATATGCCAGCTTTATGATCATTCTGGGTGATCCCGTCCGGCTTTCACTATAACCGTGTTGTTCCAAAATTTCTTTCATTGCCTTCCAAGATTGTTCAAAACAAATGGAAAATAAATTGACAAGCCCCGTTTCTGTTACCACATCATACGGTGCCGTATACTTCCTGCACAATTCCAAATTTGACAGCGCATGAACAAAATTTTCAAATTTTTTCATATAACACAATCCCCTCTTTTTCGATTGATTCCAAAAGTGGTTTCTGTACCGGCTCATCCAGATTCACAACATCAAACATTAATAAGGTTTGAACCTCTTCATCTACCGCAAGTCGAAATTCCGCAATATTTCCTCCGGTGACGGCAAGATCAATATCGCTTCGTTCTTTGTTATCCCCTCTTGCTCTTGAACCGAACAAGATCACTTTTTGTATCTGGTATTTCTTTGCCAGTTCTAAAATCTCATTTTTAATAGTCTGTTTCAGATTCATACCGTATCCAAGCACTCCTCTCTATCCTTCTTATGAACCCGCCCACGTTTTTCGATATAAAGACATTGATATCGAACGGTAACGCTATTTCTCATCATAATGATACCGGCATGCCAATATATATACATTTCCTTCATCGATTTTGTAGATCAATCGATCTTTATCATTGATTCGTCTACTCCAAAATCCGGATAGATTTCCGGTTAACGGTTCCGGTTTTCCAATCCCTTCGTTTCCATTTCTGCATATTTCTTCTATCAGTTTGTTTATTTTCTCTAATGTCTTTCGATCCTCTGTCTGCCAATAGCAATAATCTTTCCAGCCATTTTCCGTAAACACTTTATTCATCCGCGTCTACCTCGATCAAATCTTTTACATATGTTTTGCCGTTTTCTAATTGTGCCTTAGATTCCATTAGCCAGTCATAATTTGATTTGTTTCCCATCACGTAAACATTTTCCATTAGATTATTATAAGATTCCTCAGAGAGCATCACCACATTTTTGTTATCTTTTCTGGTAATGATCATTGTCTCATAATCATCCGTCACCTTATCCATATATGTTTTCATGTTTTCACGAAGATTTGTATAATTGACAGCTAACATTTCTGCACCTCCTCTTTTTCCTATTCGATTCTTTTATTCCATTATAACGTACAGAATCCTGTACGTCAACATCTATAACCGCCATTTTATTCCTGCAGCAGCCAATCTGCTATGTCATAAATTTCAATCCCTTCGTAACTGGTTTTCGGATGTTTTGTCCGGGCAATGATCATTTTCGGATAGGCATCCCGAATCTGCAGAAGTGGTGCGTATTCTCTCTCAAAAGTTTTCGGTTCGGAAATATTGTCGCTGACCTGAATGTATATTTTTTCGCTTCCCTTTTGTGCTACAAAATCAATTTCCTTTTGATACAGCTTTCCAACATACACATCATAGCCACGACGCAGCAGTTCAATGCAGACCATGTTCTCATACACTCTTCCGTAGTCCATATTTCTATTTCCCAAAACTGCATAGCGGATACCGGTATCACACAAATAAAATTTTTCAGAACTTTCCAGATACTTTTTTCCTCGAATATCATAACGTTTTATATCGTAGAAAACAAAAGCATTACACAGATATTTGATGTATTTTCCAACCGTCACATGATTGGTTTCTGTCTTATTTGCTGTCAGAAGCTGACTCACTTTATTCGGTGATGTCAGATTACTGATGTTATCCATAAGAAACTCGCTCAGTCGCTGCAGCACCAGCGTATCCGGCAGCGCGTATTTCTGCACCAGGTCTCTTGTGACGATTGTTTCGTAAACTTCCTTGATATAATTGATTCTGTCTGTTTCTGTTCTGTAAACATAAGAGCCTGCCAACCCGCCTTTTATGGAATAGTCGTCAAACAGTTTCTCTTTGTCGCTGACATCCTCATAATACTGACAATATTCCTGAAAACTAAATGGAAACACCGGAATTTCAATATAGCGTCCGGTAAAAAGCGTTGCCAGGTCCGCACTCAACAAAAAAGCATTGGAACCGGTAACATAGATATCATATTTTCCTTTTGCATACAGGCTGTTGATCGCCAATTCGAATTTCGGACACATCTGAACTTCATCCACGAAAAGGTAGTTTGTTTTTCCTTCTTGATAATGCTTTTCCACATAAGCATGCAATGCATGATATTCCTTGATTTCTTCATAAGCCAGATCCATAAAATCAATGAAAATGATGTTGATATCTTCAAAATGGTTTTTCAGATATTCCATATATGCCTGCATCAATTTTGACTTACCTGATCGTCGAATGCCCGTAATGATCTTAATATCCGGTGTTTTGTTCAAAGCAATGATCCGGTCCAGATATTTTGTTCTCGTAATCAGTTTCACATTACCACCCACTTTCAAAAATTAAATTTTTTTCATTTTTCGAAACTGTCTCTCTGTAGATATTATACTGCCATTCCATAGTATCTGCAAGAATTCGCTTTCGAAATCATAATTTTTTTTCATTTTTTAAAGTCATCCTCCTAATACTCCCCGCTCAGCAAAAAGTCCGCCACATGCATCGTCCGGATTCCTTCATAATTTCCGTCCGCAAACGCATCCGTACGAAGCACATACTTCGGATAATTATCCGGGATTTCCAGCAGGCGTTTATACTCTCTCTTTTCTGTTTCCTCACTTTGAATTTCCTGTGTCACCTGCACATATAATTTTTCATTCTCCTTTGATGCGACAAAATCAATTTCTCCTGTACCAAACTTTCCGATATAGACCGTATAGCCGCGTCTGCAAAGTTCCAGATAGACCACGTTTTCCAGCATAGCTGCCACAGAATCCGGTGCATACCCAAGCACACTGTATCGAATGGCGCTGTCTGCCACATAAAATTTCTCCTGCGTTTTTAAAATTTCTTTTCCCTGCAGATCATAGCGGGAGCAACGATGCAGCAAATAGGCTTTTTCCAGTTTTTCGAGATATCCATAGACCGTCTCGTTATCAATTTTTCTATTTTCCGCTTTCATATATGCCGAGATCGTTCTTGCTGAAAATGTATTTCCGATATTGTTGAGCGCATACTTTACCACTCGCTCCAGCTGGTCCACTTTTCGAATCTGATTGCGTTTTACGATATCTGAAAATACGGTAGAATTATAGATATCATGCACGATCGTATGGATCTCGTCTTCGGAATGTTTTTGCAGATGTGTCGCCGGGAATCCTCCAAACCGGATATAATTTGCCAGTTCTGTTTTTGGATCTCCTACAGTATCATATGTTGCTTTAAAAGTCAGATATTCTGCAAAGGAAAGCGTGTAAATATGAAATCGCACATACCGCCCGGTCAGATATGTGGAAATCTCAGAAGACATCATTCTGAAATTGGAACCTGTCACATAAATATCCACATCAAAGTCAGCTGCAAATGTATTGACCACTTTTTCCCAACCGTCGATTTCCTGCACTTCATCCAGAAACAGATAGGTACGCTCTTTCGTGGAAAGTTTTTGTTTGATCTCTGCATACATCTGTTTTGCTGTAAAATCGTCATACTCCATGGAATCAAACCGATAGCTCAAAATTCGCTCTTCCGGTATTCCCCGCTCTCTTAATTTTTGCATGATCATTTTTAAAATCGTTGATTTTCCACAGCGTCGCACACCCGTCAGTATTTTTACAAATGGCGTATCTGTATAGTTCATGATTTTATCTACATATATTGGTCTGTCGATCATATCCTCACCACCTTTTGAATCTCTTTTCTTATTATAACCATTTCTTCTTAAATTTTCAATTATTTTGGCGATTATATCCGCCATTTTTTAGTTTCTATCTCAACCTTTTCATTTCCGATACACAGTTTCAGGGATTCGGCGGACGCAGCAGACAGGGCTGGCCGGGACGAATGTGGCTTTGACAGAAATGACAATGAGTTCATTTCTGTCTAGCCACATCCGTCCCGGCCAGCCCTGTCTGCTGCGTCCGTCGAATCCCGGAAACGTCCGTCCTGGAATCCTCCGCGGTTGAGATATTTTTATTCTTTATGGATTACAGCGACTGCAAGGCGTATATCCCTGTGCAATGGCATCATCCTTTGAAATCGGAATCTGACTCTGCCGCAAATAGGAGCAGCCCGCGCGATGATATTTTTCCCCAGTATTGGTTACATACACTTCCGCCGCAGTTGGTGTTGCCTCCGCCGTTTCGTTTCCACCGGAATCACCGGCCGCTGCTGTCTCCGTTTCATTTCCTCCGGAATCAGCGGCTGGCGCTGCAGCTGCTCTGACGACTGCATCCGCCTGTTGCTGCAATTGTTCGTTTGATGCCTGCAAAGACGCATACTGCGTATTCAGATTATCATAACTGGCATTGAGCTTGTCAATTTTTGTCTTTAACTTCTTATTTTTCGATTTTAGCTCTGTGGTAGTTTTCTTTTCACTTTCATATTTTTCAGACAGCTCATCCACTTTTTCCTGCAGTTCTTCTGCCTGCGCCATTTCATCGGTGTCCGTTTCCTGCAATTTTATCAGTTCTTTTTGTAAATCCGCCTGTTTCGTTTTCAGGTTCTGATTCTGGGTCGTTAATTCTGTTACCTGCGCCGTCAACTGTTTGTTCTCTTCGCTGTCATCTGTAACTGCAAGCGAGAACGTGGAAAGTGCAAGGAGTACGATCGCAATCGTCTTTTTTTGTTCCTTGCTCCATTTTTTTCTTGGTCTTTTCGTTTTCATCTGTGACGAACGCTTTGTCTGATCCTCTAACATATCATCATCCCTTTTTCTTGTAAATACGTTTCTCATTTCATCATCACTTCTTTTCTTCCTATTTTATATTTTTTTCGGAAAAATATGAGAAAAGTTAATACCACCACGCATTTATCTTATTTCTGCACGAAAAGATCCTCCCCATCCAGCACAGCTTCCACCAGCTCTTCCCCAACATACCGAAGTTTCAGTGAAAAAAATCCTCTCTCCTCTTCGAGCAATCGAAAAAAGATTTTATCCCCTTCCCAAATGGGAAGGTCATACACCTCTTTCTTCGCAATCCACTCCAGATTTCCTTCCTCGCATTCTCCGATCGTCTCATCCTCCACCTCTGCGGTATATAAAAACATATACTCCGTCTGCCAGCGGTCTGAGAGAAAGGTAATAATGCCCCGCAGTCGATAGGATTTCAAATCCAGATTCGTTTCTTCCTTCACCTCGCGGATCAGGCATTCTTCCGGGGATTCGTCTTTTTCGAAATGCCCGCCGACGCCGACCCATTTATCTTTATTGATATCGTTTTCTTTTTTTACCCGATGCATCATCAGGTATTTTCCGTCTTTCTCTATGTAACAGAGGGTTGTCAGATTGCTTTTCATCGTTTCACTTCTCCTATTCGTTTTTATTCGAAAAAACAGAACAGGGCACACTCTCCCTGTCCTGAATACTTTATTTTTCTAACTCTGTTTTGATATACTCCCGCGCAAATGTGACTACTTTACCGACGCGGTTTTTCGCATACGCCGGCTCTAAACCTGCACCAGCCAGAATATCCGGATAGCTGAGGCTTCCTCCGACCGAACACAGTTTCCCATAGGCCGCCCATGCTGCCGCCGGATCCTCTTTCATCTGTCGGAAAAGATCCATCGCACACATTTCAGACAATGCATAGCTGATCACATATCTCGGGAACATATACACAGCCATGCTGCGCATCAGATCACATCCCTGCAAAACGTAAGGTTCCATTTCCCCGTAATCCAATTCCGGATGATACAGTTTTTCAATTTCGATCTGTTTTTCTGTCAGCTCCTCAAAAGATGCACCCACATGTGTATAGATCCATGTGTTAAATTCATGAATCGAACAATAGGACGCAATTTCACGCAATGCCCCGATGAAATGCCCCTGTCTGAATTTTGCTGCATCTTTTCCAAAAAAGTTTTCTGCATATGGATAGGTAAACAGCTCCATCGTCTTTGATGGGATTTCCACCGCATCCAACGGCATTTGCTGCAGTAGATCCAAATCTACCTGCTTTTTTGTCAGATATCCCTGCCATGCATGACCGATTTCATGCGTAAACACCTCCACGTCCGTATCGGTTCCATTACAATTTCCAAATACATACGGAAGGTACTCTCTGCTTACATCCGTACAAAATCCCATTCCTGCAACCTTATGAACCGATGGTGCAACGTCTAAGCTCTCTGACTCCACCATCGCCTTAAAAAATGTTCCCAGCTCCGGCGAAAGCGCATCATACATCTTCTTTGATTGTTCGGTCAAAAATGCTGCATCTCCTGCCGGTGCTGCATTTCCATCAGCAAAATAAATATGTTCATCATAGGACATCAGTTTCTCTACGCCAAGACGCTTGCGTTGTTCTTCGCGCAGTTCACTTAACAGCGGAACCAGTTCTTCTTTTACCTGTTGGCAGAATGCTGTCATTTCCGCTTCCCCGTAACCGCGGCGGCTGTAACTGGCATTTGCATACTCCAGATAATTTTCGAATCCATTTTCTTTTGCGATCTGATCACGCAGTGAGATCAGTTCTGTGAGCATCGGAGCAAATGTCTCCTTCTGCTCTAATACGGCCTGCGCCAGAGCCTTTCTCGCATCCAGTCTTGTCTGGCGGTTTGGATCGTCAAAAAACACGAACATTTCCCCTTCCGAATACTGTTTTCCGCGAAACTTCACCTGCAGGCTGGCTTTCTTCTGCTGATACTGACTGACGAGTACCTGCTCCTTCGCCATCAGCTCATGTCCGCCGACTTTTGTTTGAAAATTCTGCTCCAATACCGGGCGAAATTCTGTACCATAACGTTTTTCCAGTTCCGGCAGAAACGGACTATCTAATAGTGCCTTATGAAACGGTGCTGTCTGCAGCATGGAAATCCCTGCGCCTTCTTTCTGAATTGCATCCTGATAAAATTCATCCGTACAATCCAGACTGCTGCGGATAAATGCAAGATTATACGAATAAGAAACCTGATCCATCAGTGTCTCGGACTCTTCTATACCGGCTATGACATCTTCCACACGTTTTGCTTCTGTTATCTTTTTTGTAAGACTTTCGAGTTTTTGATTTATTTTCTCATAATCACTCGGTGTATACGCAAGCTGTGAAAATTTATATGCTGCCTCGATTTTGTCTTTTTTCTTTTCTGCTCTTTCCATGTGTTTCTCCTTTCCAATGCTGTCTTTCTTCATGATGTAAGCCATTATATCATATTTTCACCATTTTCTTAAGCATCCTTCCACAAATCTCTATTTGTCTTTCGGTTCTTGGGCGGACGTTTCCGGGATTCGGCGGGGCAATAC
>JBJENW010000016.1:0-4826 GCA_051880395.1 Lachnospiraceae bacterium
CTCACACCTAACCTCCCTCCAGTTGCGTATTGTGCATATTCAACTGTTTGGGTAATATTTATTGCACTAAAAGATATTATAACAGATTTTTCGCATTCGTCAACTACTTTTTTTAATTTTTTAAGAATTTTTTTATGCTTGAATCTGTTCTTGTAAAACAACCTCTGCTTCCTTCAAAGCATCCGCTATTCCGTCCGGATTTTTTCCGCCTGCCTGCGCCATATTTGGACGACCACCGCCGCCACCGCCAACTTTTTTCGCAATGCTCTTGATCAGATTTCCGGCATGCGCACCTTTCTTCATGGCTCCATCCGTTGCCATTGCGATCAGGTTGACTTTTCCATCTGCATCAGATGCCAGTACCACAACTCCTTCCTGAAGCTTGTCTTTCAACTGATCTCCCAGCTCACGCAAGCCATTCATGTCCACACCTGAGACGCTGACTGCCAGGAATTTGACACCGTTAATTTCTTTGACCTGATCCATAACATCGCCCATAGCTTCCTGCGCTGCCTTGTTCTTTAGTGTTTCGTTCTCATTCTGCAGTTGTTTTACTTCTGCAAGCAGATGCTCTAAACGTTCTACCAAGCCAGCAGGTGTTGTCTTTACTGCCTGTGCTGCCTGATGCAGAATCGTCTCGATTTTATCATAATAATCAAAGACTGCCTGTGACGTCACGGCTTCGATTCGACGAACTCCCGCTGAGACACCGGATTCCGATAAGATCTTAAACGCAGAGATCTGACTGGTATTTGCGACATGTGTACCACCGCAAAGCTCTGTCGAGAAATCTCCCATTTCTACCACGCGGACACTCTCACCGTATTTCTCACCGAATAAGGCCATTGCTCCCGTTTTCTTTGCTTCCTCTAAACTCATAACTTCAGTCACAACCGTCAAAGCCTCAGAAATTTTCTGATTAACGATTGCCTCTACCTGTTCGATTTCTTCTTTTGTCATTGCCGAGAAATGTGAGAAATCAAAACGCAGACGGTCAGCATCGACATAAGAACCTGCCTGTTCTACATGACTTCCTAAAACTGTACGCAATGCTTTCTGTAACAAATGTGTCGCACTGTGATTCTTTGCAATCGCACTCCGTCTTTCTGCATTTACGGTCAATTCTACAGAATCACCGACTTTGATCATCCCTTTTGTCACTTTTCCGACATGTCCGACCTTACCGCCAAGCAGTTTGATGGTATCTTCTACCACAAATTCTCCTTCTGCGGTCGAGATCACACCAGTATCAGCAACCTGTCCACCCATCGTTGCATAGAACGGAGTCTCGTCCACGATGATCGTACCGTTCTGGCCATCAGAAAGCGCATCCACGATCTCTCCACGCGTTTCTTTCTCGCCATCTTCGTTAATCGTTTCTTCCTGACTTGTCAGAACCGTCACCTTAGACGTATGCTGCAGGCGATCATACCCGACAAACTTGGAAGTGATCGACGGATCGATCTCTTCATAGACAGATGCATCGGTTCCCATATAGTTTGTTTCTTTTCTTGCACTTCTCGCTTTTTTACGCTGCTCTTCCATCGCAGCTTCAAACCCTTTTGTATCTACAGAAAATCCCTTTTCATCTAAGATTTCTTCTGTCAGATCCAGAGGGAAGCCGTAAGTATCGTACAGTTTAAATGCATTTTCGCCAGACAGAACTTTTTCATTTTTCTCTTCCAGCTCTTTTTGCATATCAGAGAGAATGGCAAGACCCTGGTCGATCGTCTTTTCGAATTTCTCTTCTTCCTTAGTCAGAACATTGAAAATAAATTCTTTCTTTTCTTCTAACTCCGGATAACCGTCTTTGCTCTCATGAATCACTGTTGCACTCAATTCTGCTAAGAATGCACCTTTGATACCCAGCAATCTACCATGTCTTGCAGCACGACGGATCAGACGGCGAAGTACATATCCACGTCCCTCATTGCTTGGCATAATACCATCAGAGATCATAAACGTCGCAGAACGAATATGATCTGTGATCAGACGAATCGATACGTCATTCAACGCATCCGTCTCATAGGTCACACCTGCCAATGCACAAACCTTATCACGAATTGCTTTCATTGTATCAATATCAAACACAGAATCGACATCCTGTACAACAACCGCTAAACGCTCTAAGCCCATACCGGTATCAATATTTTTCTGAGCAAGCTCTTCGTAGTTTCCTTTTCCGTCACCATTAAACTGCGTAAAGACGTTGTTCCATACTTCCATGAAACGGTCGCAGTCGCATCCGACTTTACAATCCGGGCTGCCACAACCATATTTTTCCCCACGGTCATAATAAATTTCTGAACACGGACCACACGGACCTGCACCATGCTCCCAGAAGTTATCACACTCGCCGTTTTCGTCACGGTAAAACCGTGTGATCTTTTCTGCCGGCACACCGATTTCTTTTGTCCAGATTTCGAATGCTTCTTCATCCTCACCATAAATTGACGGATACAAACGTTCCGGTTCCATACCAATGACTTCGGTCAAAAATTCCCAGGACCAGGCGATTGCTTCATGTTTAAAATAATCACCAAACGAAAAGTTCCCGAGCATTTCGAAAAATGTCAAATGTCTTGCCGTTTTACCGACATTTTCAATGTCACCGGTACGACAACATTTCTGGCAGGTGGTCACACGTTTGCGTGGTGGAATCTCCTGTCCGGTAAAATAAGGCTTTAAAGGTGCCATACCTGCATTGATTAATAATAAGCTGTTATCATTGTGTGGAACCAATGAAAAGCTCTTCATTGCCAGATGTCCTTTTTTTTCAAAAAAATCAAGGTACATTCTACGTAATTCATTTACGCCATACTTCTTCACGACTCAAATCCTCCAAGATCTATTTCTATTCCTTTTTCTGCAGATTGACTTCTGCTTTCTTTGCATCCTTATGAATGCGAAGTGTTTTTCCTAAAAAAATACCTCCGATAGCAACCGCTACCAATACGATAAATATAATCAGATACTGTAAAAAACTTGCTGCAAACACTGCCATACTTGAACCCCTCCATTCAATATGATTTTTTACCTGTTTTATGATGCATCTGAATCTGCTGCACCTGTAAATTCGTTACAGAAAACACATCTTTATCATACCATATGCCTATTTTGATGTAAAGTGGACATTCACATTTCTTCACGTCCCATATGCGGTCTGACTCTTTGCAAGATGCATATACTTTCGAGTAAATTCGCTGATCGGTACTGCTTCACCGAATAAAAACCCCTGTGCCTTTGTATATCCACAGTTCTTAAGTATTTCTGCCTGATGTTCTGTCTCTACCCCTTCTACTACGATATCCTTGTCCGCAACACGAATCAGACTTGCCAGATGATCCACATATTCCCGGTCTTTTGTGGAATTTGTGATATCACACAGAAAGCTCTTATCTACTTTTACTACATCAATCGGTGCTTTCAACAACATATTCAAAGAGGAATATCCAGTTCCAAAGTCATCCATGTCCACCTTAAATCCTGCGGTCTGCAATTGACGCATATCCCGCATCATTTTTGTATCATCTCCGCTGACAGCACTCTCTGTAATCTCTATTTCGATCAATGCATGATCTATACTATATTTTTCGGTCAAAAGGCAGATTCTCGACACAAAATTTTCTTTTTGAATGTGTTTACGCGAAAAATTAACTGAAACCGGCAGCATCTGATATCCTTTTTCCCGCCACTTTTGCATAGTCATTAAGACCCGTTCAAAAATGTAAAAGTCCAGTTCTATGATCCGGTCTCCTTTTTCCAGCATAGGTACAAATTTAGATGGCATAACAATACTGCCATCCTCTTTGATCCAGCGCGCCAATGCTTCTGCACCGATCGGTTTTCGTGTTGTCAATGAAAATTTAGGTTGCAGAAACACTTCCATTTTCCCATACCGGTTTTCATCAAATGTTCCCTCTTTGAAACCATCTTGTCTATGCCCCGTAAGTTTTTCATTGTGCCGCACAAATACCAAAAACAACAATTCCTGCTTTCTGTTTTCCAAAAACGTCACTTCCGCTGCGTAGGATTTTTCCTTATCTTTTTCATCCGGAATCGGGATAAAATACTGCTTTGTCTCACCGATTTTCCATTCCCCATGCTGTGCCTGGTCAACCGGATCTTCCCCGCATTCTTTCCATAACCGTTTTAAAAAGATCCTGACACCGTCTTCACATTGAGCTTTCTCCAGATTCAAAAATTGAAAAAACGCTTCATTTGCAAAATGCATTCGCACATACGGTCTGGTCTGCTTTCGCACGCCAAACAGAGCCACCGCCGGTGATTTTCCGATATAAATTCCTTTCAACAGCAATTCGTTAATAGAAGACCCCTCCATTTTTTTTAACTTCCCGGTCTGATTCGACTTTTCCATCTATTTGTCTCCTATCATGCTTATACAATGTCTTTCGTTGCCTATTATACCGTATCTCTTCCACACTGTAAAGCGTACATTTGTCACACCACACTCCACGAAACCGCCTGCCGTTACTGTTCATACATAATTTTTACGCTTTATATGTGCGTAAGTGTTGCAACCACTACTTTATCGGCTACCCGAAACGGTATCGACTCCACCACTCTTTGGGGGTGGCTTGGCGAAACAGATCTCAGCCTGGGGATTCCTTTACGGACGTTTCCGGGATTCGGGCAGGCGCAGAACACGGGGCGGCATCTTACAGAGTGGCTAGGCAGAAATGAAGGAAGTTCGCAACTCTTTTCCTAAGCGAAAAAAATCTCAACCTACCGTTTCCGATACACAGTTTCGGGAATTCGGCTGGGTGCGCAAGGCGGGGGCGGCTGTTTCCAGAAAGGCTTTGACA
>JBJENW010000017.1:0-4811 GCA_051880395.1 Lachnospiraceae bacterium
CTGTGATTACAAGCAGAATGAATATAAGCGAAACTCTGTATCATACAAATTTTTAAATTTAAAATTTCTGAGTAGAGATAATTCCTTCAAAATGTATGATTCCTACGGCTGCCCAATTAAATTTTTCACATTTTAAGAAAAATGCTTTTATCCATAATTGCTCTATATTATAAAACGCGAGCATTTTGTCATTAGATTTGTAAACAATTTAAAATTAAAAAACCTTTTGACCCCAGCATCATTCTATGGATATTTCTCCACAACCGTTGAATATACAACATATTTAAACCTTAAAATTATCTACTCGAAATGAAAATCATAGTAGAAATATGGTCGAGCAGATCACTACTTTATTGACTTTTACTTTTTGGAAACTTTGACAAAAAACATCTCAACCAATCGTTTCCAATACACAGTTTCCGGCATTCGGCTGGGAGCGAACACAGGGGCGGCTGGTTCAAAAGTGGCTTTGACAGAAATGATAGTGAGCTCGGACGGGTGGGATTGTGATGCCTTTGCTGTCTTTCGTTCGGCGGACTGGCTGTGCAAAATTGTACGCGCAAGAAAGAATCCGTTTTTGATTCTTACTTGCGCGTACAATTTTGTGCAGACTGTCCGACATTCGAAAAACAGCAAAAATAAAGCATCACAATCCCAGCCGTCCGAACTCGACTTCATTTCTGTCTAGCCACTTTTAAACCAGCCGCCCCTGTGTTCGCCCCCAGCCAAATGTCGGAAACGTCCGTATAGGAACTCCCCCCGGTTGAGATATTTTTCGTCAAACTCCCCAAAAAGTGGTGGACCAGTAACGTGGTGGTTTGCTCAACAAATCAGTATTTTTCACCCTCTTTTGACACGTATGAGTTGGCATGGTATTCTAATACTTGAGTTTGAAAGGAGAAAAAGATGATGAAAAAAATTCGAAAAAAAAGAGTTTGTCTGACCGCCGGTCTGTTCTGTTGCGCTCTGCTGCTTGGATGTGGAAAAGGAAAAGAAAAAGAAGTGGAGCATCCGGTCAGTAATCTGACGGAGGAAGCGGTCAAGCAACAGGATAACGACACACCTGGCTGGCAAAACAAAGAAGCTTCCGTATTAGATACTCCCTCGTTTCAGCTTCAGGGAAATACATTTACACTGCCTTGCAGCTATGATGACTTAAAAAGTAAAAATCTGCATATGAAGAAAAATGAGGAAGAAAAAGACATCCCTGAGGATGACTTTTATAACGGCGCTCTCTACGATGACTCCGATCAGATGGTCGCCTATGTTTATGTCTCAAATTTCGAAAAAAATACACAAAAAGCAAAAGACTGTACCGTCACTGGTATCAGCATTTCCCCAAATGAAAGCGGATTTTCTAAGGATATTTCTTTTTCACTGAATGATACTGTTACGTTTCAAACCCCATCAGATGAAGCGATCGCGGCTCTCGGAAAACCAGGAGACGCCATTCAAAGTGGGGAAGATCTTCTATGCCTGAGTTGGTATGGAAAAAATTACAAAAAAAATTTCTATGACAGTCTGACCCTGACCTATGAAAAAGAGACTTTGACTTCCGTTTGCCTTCTTTACCGTGGAAAATAACCCCCAGCACCATTTTCAGAGAATAAAAACTCCCCTGCTTTCCAAGTTTGGAAAACAGGGGAGTTTTTCAACAGATCTCTGCTTTGATATTTCAAATTTCTTATTCAAACCAAGCGTCTTGCGTCGAATCCCGACCACAGACGTTACCTCTGTAGTTAACTCAGCCCAGGCACCCTTACGGCACACAGGATGATCCACTTAGTGCTGCTTCATTCCTGACCTGACACGGTTCATGGGTTCCTGTTGCGTAAGACCCAGACGTCAACGCCACTTTCAGAGGGCAGCTCCACAGCCAAAGACCCTCGGCAAGACATCACCCCTACTATAGCGGATTGAAGGTACAGGGTACCGCTACCACCCCGGCTGCTCGGAGACTTTATTGTATCATTCTTTGGCAGCATTGTCAACCGCCTGCTTCTTTTTTTCTCGTATCTCTTTAAAAAAAGTACTGAGCATCGATGCACACTCTTTTTGCAAAATTCCCTTTTCAATCGCAACCTGATGATTGAACTGCGGCATCTGCAAAAGATTGATCACAGACCCCGCACAACCCGCTTTCTGGCTCATCGTGCCGATCACTACGCGGTCGAGACGAGACTGTACGATCGCTCCCGCACACATCTGGCAGGGTTCTAGCGTCACATACATCGTACACCCCTCCAGACGCCAGTCACCCAGCTTTTTGCTTGCCTTTTTAATTGCCGAAAGTTCCGCATGTGCCAGTGTATTCTTATCCGTATTGCGGCGGTTATATCCACGCGCCACGATGGTATCCGTCTCATCCTGCACGATAATGCAGCCGATCGGCGACTCTTCTAACGCATACGCTTTTTTTGCCTGCTGCAGCGCTTTTCTCATATAAAATTCCATCTTTTCCTGTGTTAATTCTATCATTTTCTTACTTTACTTCCTACCTTTTGCTCTTTCACTCATTTTGTGCTACTATAAAACTATCATACCAAAAGGAGCGAACGCTTACAATGCAAATCCATGGATTTTTAAAAACAACTTTGCTGGATTATCCGGGACAGGTCGCCTGCACCATCTTCTGCGGCAGCTGCAACTTTCGCTGCCCTTACTGCCACAACAGCGAACTGGTGCTGCACCCAAATGAGATGCCTCTGATTGGGGAAGAAGAAATCTTTTCCCATCTCCAAAAAAGAAAAGGCATTCTGGACGGTGTCTGCATTACAGGCGGAGAGGCTACTCTGCAGGCGGATCTTGTCCCGTTTATTGAAAAAATAAAAGAACTCGGCTATCTCGTAAAACTCGATACCAACGGCTACCGGCCGGATGTGTTGAAAGAACTATGCGAAAAACAATTGCTTGATTATGTTGCAATGGATATCAAGCACTCACGCGAAAAATACTATACGATCTGTCGCATGGACTCATTTTCCCTTGCACCGATCGAGACATCTGTAAACTTTTTAAAGGAAGGGCATGTCCCATATGAATTTCGCACAACGGTCATAAAAGAGCTGCATACACCGCAGGATCTGTGCGACATTGCCCGCTGGATTTCGGAAGCAGACGCGTATTATCTGCAGTCTTACCGGGACTCAGAAGAAGTGATGGAACGACGTTTCAGTGCATACAGCACCGAAGAATTCCTAAAGATCGAGGCGCAGGTAAAACAAATTTTACCCTGTACGAAATTACGCGGCATAGAAACGGAGGACTGACATGCGATTAGTATATGAAACGAAACATCTGCTTTTAAAAATATTGCAGCCGGATGCGGCCGGTCAGGTACTTGATTTTTATCTGAGAAATCCGGATTTTGAACGCTGGGAACCCCAGAGGCCTCCCAAATTTTACACAAAATCCTATCAGTATGCGCTTATGCAGGGCGAGTACAATGCCGCTTTATCCCTGAGCGCGGTACGTTTCTGGATCTTCGAGAAGCAAAATCCTGACCAGATCATCGGCACGATCAATTTTCACGAGATCCAGCGCTCCATCTACCAGAAATGCCAAACCGGCTATAAATTTGACCATGCCTTCCGCCACAAAGGCTATGCAACGGAGGCCATGGTGCAGACCATCCGTGTTATGTTTCACGATTTGAAACTGCATCGCATCGAAGCTTATGTCATGCCGTCGAACACCCCTTCTCTGCATTTATTGGAAAATCTCGGTTTTGAGCAGGAAGGGTATCTTCGGCGCTTTGTGCAGATCAACGGTCAGTGGGAGGATCATTATCTGTACGCGCTTCTAAACGAATCGGCCGGCACCAGTAGCCGTTTTTCCCCGTCTTGATCTCCGATGCCTCGCTCAATCGGAAATCCGGAAATCCAAACATCGCTGCCACCACATGTTCCTGATTTTCAAACACACCAGGAACTCCCAGAAAAAAACTTACTTTGTCATCCGCTTCGCGTCTGCCCAAGATTAAATGATGATAATTGGAGAACCCGTGCATTAAAAAATGATTATTTCCCAAATACCAATACATCTGTGGCAAAAGTCGCAGATCCTGTAACTGAATTTTGATTCCGCTGCAATTCGGTTCTTTGGGAAACAACGCTTCCCACTCATACTGATCAAACAACTGACTCCAGGACTCGCGTTTTTCCTGCTTTTTCTCCTGTTTTGCTTGTGGTTCTGTCTGCGATGCCACTGCCACTTCCATTGCATGCAGGGTTCCTTTTTCTTCATTTGGCTCTTCTGTTTTTTCCGGCACATACGCTTCAAACCATGCCCGACGAATCTGCCCGTCCGTCCACTGGCTCGCCAGCATTTTCTCTTTCTGTGGCAAGATCAAAAATCCTTCCACTTCCTGCATCGGGATTTTTCCCTGCGATTTTTCCTTCGGATTCACAGTCTCATCAAAGGTCCCCGCTCCATTTACAATCTGCATCTTTCCGATTTCGATTCCCAAAAGTAGCTCCCTTCTTCTCGTGAAAAAATAGACCGGGCAGTTCTGCGATGGCAGACCCGTATTCTGCACCGCCAGCGTCAGCCTGCAATTTTCCCCTTCCCGTGCTACTTTTCCGTATCCGACATTCTGCACTCTCTGTTCTTTCTCATTATACAAATAAATATACGACGCAAATCTTTGCATCATCCATACCCTCTTTCTACTTTTTCTCCTTTCAATATATTCCCTCCCTGCATTGTTCATGCCAGAAACACGGTAAACGCAAGCTTTTTTATTTGCACACTTACGCTTTATATGGGTGTAAGTCTTTGCAGTTTCTACTTTATTGGTCTCCCACTGCATT
>JBJENW010000018.1:0-4771 GCA_051880395.1 Lachnospiraceae bacterium
CGCTTTCCGGAACAACAGAAAACGATCAGCATGACGGCAGATGCGAAAAGTGTCCGTCTCGATGTCTACGTAAATGACGACAACCATACCGTCTACGACATCGAAATGCAGACTACCGAAAACCCAAATCTACCAAAGCGTTCCCGCTATTATCAGAGCATGATCGATCTGAATACACTGGAAAAAGGAGCCGATTATCTCGAACTTCCGGATTCGTTTGTGATCTTTATCTGCACCTTTGACTGCTTTGGACGTGGTCTCCCGGTCTACACTTTCTGCAATCAATGCGAAGAAAATCATAAGCTGAAATTAAATGACGGAACAAAAAAAATCTTTTTAAATCCGGACAGTAACCGCAAAAACCTTTCACCGGATCTGAACGCTTTTTTAAATTATCTGCAAGGGCAGCTTACAAAAAATTCATTCATAGAAACACTCGATGCATCCGTGAAAGATGCCCGCAAGCATGAGAAATGGAGGTTGGAATATATGACGATTGAAATTAGAGATCAGGATAAACTCAGAGAAGGGAAAAGAGAAGGTAAACGTGAACAAGCTATCGAAATGGTAACTGCCATGTTCCAAGATGGATTACCACTTGAAACAGTTCAAAAGTATACCAAAATACTTACCACAAAAGAATTGCAGGAGCTTCAGGCTCGCGTTCAAAATAAAAAAGACATCAAACAATAGCTGTTCGATCTACCAGATTGCAATGGAGTAGATGCCGGATTTTGATGTCGATGTCATTTATGAGAAACTGCATTCACAAAAATGAAATCTTTTTAAATCCGAACAGTAAACGAAACGGAGGTCCAAACAGCCTCCGTTCTACCAAAAGAAACTTTCACCTGCCCTTCAGCAGACATCCGAAGCTATCGTTTCGGAAACATCCACATCGATACAATCCGACTTGAAACATCAAAAACATTTCTGACAATGCGATTCTGTATCACCATTCAAAAAAGCACTAGGATGATTCCCCCTTTTATGCTAAAATGAAAGAAAACACACCTGCTTTCTGAAACGAAGTTTCGATCTGTGAACGTTTCAAAAACGAAAAAAGAAAGGAGCTTCAATATGTCAGAAACAGGAAGCACGCTGGCTTCAGGTTACCAGCTCAAAAAATACGAAGACCTGACCATCGCAGACGATTTTATGTTCTGCAAGATTATGACCACACACCCGAGATTGTGTAAGCATCTATTGGAACTCATCTTACAGGTGGAAATCAAAGATATCCGCTTTGCCGAGGCACAGAAAGTCATCGAAATGACCGCTGACTCTCGTGGAATCCGTCTGGATGTCTATGTAAATGACGAAAAAGGAACCGTCTACGATATCGAAATGCAGACAACATCAAACCCGAATCTACCCAAACGCTCCCGCTATTATCAGGGAATGATCGACCTTAACGCGCTGGAAAAGGGTGTTGATTATACAAATCTGCCCACAACCTTTGTCATCTTCATCTGCACCTTCGATCTGTTCCAAAAGAATTTGCCAATCTACACATTTAGTAATCGCTGCCACGAGTGCGAAAATCTGGAACTGGGAGACGAAACACAAAAGCTCTTCCTAAACCCATATTGTGACAAAGAAAACCTGTCTGCGGACTTAACCGCATTTTTTGAATATCTGCTGGGGCACTTCTCCGACAACCGGTTTGTAAGTGAACTGGATCATGCCGTCGAAGACGCCCGTCAGCACAGAGAATGGAGGCATGAGTATATGACGTTACAGATGAAAATGCAGGAACAGTATCTCAAAGGAAAAGAGGACGAAAAAAAGATTGGCGAAAAACGCGAAGAAAAAAAATTAATCACTAAAGTTTGCAAAAAAATCGCTAAAAATCTAACCCTTGCCGACATCGCAGATGCCCTGGAAGAATCACCGGAACTAATTGAGCCAATCTATCAAATTGCAATGGAACAAAGTCCTGAATTTGATGTAGATGCGATTTATGAAAAGCTGCATCCGTAAAAGATGCCCGCAAGCATGAGAAATGGAGGTCTCAGTGGCCTCCGTTTTTCAATTCTGATCCGGCACAACTTCCAAACGCCCTGTTCTGAGAAACTCCTCTATGACACTTCGTTTCACTCCCGTTTCCTCCGAAATCTCAATACTCGTTGACGGACCGTTTTCATCCAGATATTTTCGCACTTTTCCGTAATCATCCAGCAACATTTTTCCACAGCCTTCACAGACATACTCCCCAAGATTTTTGTAGATCATCTTTCCTCCACATTCCGGACAGACGCGGGGATGTCTCCGGCTTAGTCTTAATCCCAGTTCACAGTTTTCTATGCTGTTGTTCATCTTTTGATTCCTCCTTTCGGATGAAAAACGAGCTCCACATTACCATTGCAGCTGCCGCAAAACTATCGGAGTAGCAGCAAACATATCGGCTGCGAAAAAGGGGCTCTGTCTTTGGATTTTCGGCAATTCATTTTCTTTTTTTATCCTACAGTCATTTTAAGAAAAAATAATTGATCCCATCTTACAGTTTCAAAAAATCCTTGCCAAACTCCCGAAATCATGCTATCCTACCAAAAGAAACTTTCACTTGCCCTTCGGCAGACATCCGAAGCTATCGTTTCGGAAACATCCACATCGATACAATCCGACTTGAAATATCAAAAACATTTCTGACAATCCGATTCTGTATCACCATTCAAAAAATACTAGGATGATTCCCCCTTTTATGCTAAAATAAAAGAAAACACACCTGCTTTCCGAGACGAAGCTTCGATCTGTGAACGTTTCAAAAACGAAAAAAGAAAGGAGCTTCAATATGTCAGAAACAGGAAGCACGCTGGCTTCAGGTTACCAGCTCAAAAAATACGAAGACCTGACCATCGCAGACGATTTTATGTTCTGCAAGATCATGACCACCTATCCGGAATTGTGTAAACATCTGCTGGAGATTATCTTAAATGTAGAGATTAAAGAGATACGCTTTCCGGAGCCGCAAAAAACGATCAACATGACCGCAGATGCCAAAAGCGTCCGTCTCGATGTCTACGTAAATGACGACAACCATACCGTCTATGACATCGAAATGCAGACTACCGAAAACCCAAATCTACCAAAGCGTTCCCGCTATTATCAGAGCATGATCGATCTGAATACACTGGAAAAAGGAGCCGATTATCTCGAACTTCCGGATTCGTTTGTGATCTTTATCTGCACCTTTGACTGCTTTGGACGTGGTCTCCCGGTCTACACTTTCTGCAATCAATGCGAAGAAAATCATAAGCTGAAATTAAATGACGGAACAAAAAAAATCTTTTTAAATCCGGACAGTAACCGCAAAAACCTTTCACCGGATCTGAACGCTTTTTTAAATTATCTGCAAGGGCAGCTTACAAAAAATTCATTCGTAGAAACACTTGATGCATCCGTAAAAGATGCCCGCAAGCATGAGAAATGGAGGTTGGAATATATGACGATTGAAATCAGAGATCAGGATAAACTCAGAGAAGGCAAAAGAGAAGGTAAACGTGAACAAGCTATCGAAATGGTAACTGCCATGTTCCAAAATGGAATTCCTTTTGATGTCGTTGAAAAATGTGCAAGTGTGTTATCTGCCGAAGAATTAAAAGAAATCCAAACTCGTGCTCAAAACGCAGAAACCATGAAACAATAACGGATCTATTTTTATGATTTTCAGGCAACCGTTCATGTGAAATCCCGCTATGACGAAGTGACTCCCTCCGGTTGCCTGCGAAATCATTAGATTCCACTAAAATAAACTTTCACCTGCCCTTCGGCAGACATCCGAAGCCATCGTTTCGGAAACATCCACATCGATACAATTCTACCAATCCGATTCTGTATCACCATTCAAAAAATACTAGGATGATTCCCCCTTTTATGCTAAAATAAAAGAAAACACACCTGCTTTCCGAGACGAAGCTTCGATCTGTGAACGTTTCAAAAACGAAAAAAGAAAGGAGCTTCAATATGTCAGAAACAGGAAGCACGCTGGCTTCCGGTTACCAGCTCAAAAAATATGAAGACCTGACCATCGCAGACGATTTTATGTTCTGCAAGATCATGACCACCTATCCGGAATTGTGTAAACATCTGCTGGAGATTATCTTAAATGTAGAGATTAAAGAGATACGCTTTCCGGAACAACAGAAAACGATCAGCATGACGGCAGATGCGAAAAGTGTCCGTCTCGATGTCTACGTAAATGACGACAACCATACCGTTTACGACATCGAAATGCAGACTACCGAAAACCCAAATCTGCCACAGCGTTCCCGCTACTATCAAAGTATGATTGACCTGAACACGCTAGAAAAAGGAGCCGATTATCTCGAACTTCCGAATTCGTTTGTGATCTTTATCTGCACCTTTGACTGCTTTGGACGTGGTCTCCCGGTCTACACTTTCTGCAATCAATGCGAAGAAAATCATAAGCTGAAATTAAATGACGGAACAAAAAAAATCTTTTTAAATCCGGACAGTAACCGCAAAAACCTTTCACCGGATCTGAACGCTTTTTTAAATTATCTGCAAGGGCAGCTTACAAAAAATTCATTCATAGAAACACTCGATGCATCCGTGAAAGATGCCCGCAAGCATGAGAAATGGAGGTTGGAATATATGACGATTGAAATTAGAGATCAGGATAAGCTCAGGGAAGGGGAACAAATAGGTGAGCGAAACCAAAGCATTAAAATAGCAATGGCCATGTTCCAAGATGGATTACCACTTGAAACCGTTCAAAAATACACCAAAATACTTTCTACAAAAGAAT
>JBJENW010000019.1:0-4757 GCA_051880395.1 Lachnospiraceae bacterium
TGGAAACGTCCGCATAGGAAATCCCCCTCGGTTGAGATATTTTTCAGCAAAGTGCTCAAAAAGTGGTGGCCACGAAAATGTAGTGGAAGGCCAATAAAGTAGTGGTTGCAAAGACTTACACCCATATAAAGCGTAAAATATAATTTACAATTTATGCGGAAAGGGGTAAAATGAAAGAAGGTAGAAAATTTGGATAAAAGGAAAGGAATTGCGTGAAAGTATGAAAACTTCTTTTGTAGAGATAGAAAATGTAGAAAAAATATACCGCATGGGAGAGGTCGAAATCAAAGCACTTGATAAAATTCAATTTTCGATTCAAAAAGGAGAATTCGTCGTAATCGAGGGCCCGAGTGGTGCAGGAAAGACGACGGTCTTGAATATTCTTGGCGGGATGGACAGCCCGACGAGTGGAAGCGTGTTGGTGGACGGCGTAAATATTGCGCAGTTTAAGGAGCGGCAGCTGACCCAGTATCGCCGAGAGGACATCGGTTTTGTCTTTCAGTTTTATAATTTAGTCCCGAACCTTACGGCAAAAGAAAATGTGGAATTGGCTTCCCAGATCTGCAAACAGCCACTGGATGCTGAGGTTGTATTGACGCAGGTGGGACTGGCAGAACGAATGGACAATTTTCCGGCACAGCTTTCCGGTGGGGAGCAGCAACGGGTGTCGATTGCCCGTGCGTTGGCGAAAAATCCCAAAATGCTGCTTTGTGACGAACCGACCGGAGCGTTGGATTATGCAACCGGAAAAGCGGTCTTGAAATTATTACAGGATACTTGTAGGGAGAAAAAAATGACGGTGATCGTTATTACGCATAATCAGGCGATCGCACCGATGGCCAATCGCGTGATCCGGATTAAAAATGGGAAGGTAGAAACTGTTCATGAGAATGATCATCCGCAGAGCGTGGAAACCATTGAGTGGTAAAGGTTTCACAGAAAAGAGGGGAAAATGAAAAAACGAGCGTTAAAAAGGGATTTTTATATGGAACTGCGAAAAACATGGAACCGTTTTGTGTCGATTCTGTTGATCGTGGTGCTCGGAGTGGCGTTTTTTTCTGGTATTCGTGCATCCGAGCAAGATATCCGTCTTTCATTAGATCAGTATTTTGACGAAAAAAAACTGTTCGATATTCGTGTGATGACAAGTGCAGGATTAACAAAAGATGATCTTTCGGCACTTAGACAGATTTCGGAAGTGAAAGAGGCCGAGCCTGCTTATCAGCAGGATATGCTTTATGATCTAAAAGGAAGCCAAAAAGTAGTACGAGTGCAGTCAAAATTTGAAAATATGAATGCACTGACGATTGCAGAAGGTACAGATATTCAAAAGGAAAGTGACTGTCTGCTAGATACACGTTTTGCCGAGAAAAATGGTCTTAAAGTTGGAGATACCATTCGCCTATATGCAGAAAAAGACAGCCACTGCCTGCTAAAACAGAAAACATTTACAGTTTGCGGAATTTGTTATTCGCCGCAGTATGTTTCTTTTTCAAGAGGAAATTCATCGATCGGGCAGGGTGAAGTGAATGCATTTCTTGTGGTAAGCAAAGAGGCATTTGATAGCGATTACTTCAGCGGTATTGATCTATGTTTGAAACAGACGAAAAAGGAAACCGCTTATACAGATGCCTACCAGGACCGGGTGGAGATGGTACAAAACAAAATTGAAACGGATGTTATACCGACACTTTCTGAAACGGCACTGTCACGGGTAAAACAAGAGACCCAAAAAGAGATTTCAAAACAAAAAGAGAAATATCGGAAAGGAAAGCGACAGTATGAGAGTGCGCTTAGTCAATATGAACAGGGAGTTCTCCAGCTTGAAATGGCACGCATTTATTTTGCATTACCAGAGGATACATACCAAGAACAGAAAAACGAGCTGAATAAGGCAGAAAAAAAATTAGATCAGACCAAAAAGCAGCTTGTGAGTGCCAAAAAGCAGATTTTATCTGCGCAAAAAGACATCCAAAATATGGAAGCGCCTGAATGGTATGTCCTGACACGTATGAGCTTGCCGCAATACGATCAAGGTGGCGAAAATGCAGATAGAATCGGGGCAATCGGAAAAGTTTTTCCCGTTATTTTTTTCCTTGTGGCCGCATTGATCAGTCTGACGACTATGACGCGAATGGTGGAAGAAGAACGGATACAGATCGGTACGCTCAAGGCGCTCGGCTATTCGAAACGGGATATCGCAGCAAAATATCTGAAATATGCGTTCTGGGCAACCATTTTAGGAAGTCTGTGTGGCGTGCTTATCGGGGAAAAAGCAATTCCGTGGGTTATCGTGACTGCTTATCAGATCATGTATCCGGGCATTCCGAATGTAGTGATACCGTATGAATGGAAATATAGTCTTCTTGCATCGGCGACCGCGCTTTTATGTACGCTCGGAGCTACATTTTTTGCCTGCAAAAGAGAATTGGCTTCGACACCGGCAACTCTGATGCGGCCGGTGCCACCGAAAGATGGAAAGCGGATTTTGCTGGAGCGTGTTTCGTTTTTATGGAATCGTTTCAACTTTACATGGAAATCTACGTTTCGCAATCTGTTTCGATACAAAAAACGCCTGTTTATGACCGTTTTAGGCATTGGCGGATGTATGGGACTATTGGTGTTTGGATTTGGATTGAAGAATTCGATATCGGATATTGTAGATTTACAGTATCAGAAACTGTTACATTATCAGGCAATGATTCATTTTGAAGAGGGAGAGAGCCGAGAGTTGGAACAGTACTTTGAAAAGCAATCTGATCAGATTCAAAACACCTGTATCACGCTGGAAAATCTTGAATTTTCGACAGACAAGAAAGAAATGAGTGCCGCACTTTTTGTGCCTGAGGACAGCCAGGAGCTTCCGAATTATGTTACACTGCAAAATCGAAAAACGAAGGAACTTTACCGGCTGGATGATACGGGTGCTGTTTTAACAGAGAAGTTGGCAGAGCGGCTGGGCGTATCTGAGGGGGATACGATAGACATGAAGTGGAAAGAACAGACGTATTCGCTAAAAGTAAATCACATCGTGGAAAATTATTTGGGACATTATGTGTATTTGACACCTGCATATTTTCAAAAAATAATCGGGAAAAAGCCAGTAAAAAATACTGTTATTTTTCAGATGAAGCAGGCTTCTGAATCCGAGATTCGGAAAGCCGGAGAGGGGGCGCTTAGCTGTAAACATGTGGTCGGCGTCAGCTATCTGAGTGCCCAAAAGGAGCAGTTAAATACCATGCTCAAAAGTTTGGACCTTGTCATGATCGTGATCGTTTCGGCGGCGGGATTGCTCGCTTTCGTGGTATTGTATAATCTGAATAATATCAATATCAACGAGCGGCAGCGTGAGCTGGCAACGATCAAAGTATTGGGCTTCTATAATCCGGAACTGGCGGCATATGTTTATCGGGAAAATATACTTTTGACACTTTTGGGCATTGGATTTGGTGCGGTCTTCGGGAAATTTCTGCATCGATTTATTATTCAGACGGTAGAAATCGACTCCTGTATGTTTTCGCGCTCGATCGCGCCACTGGGATATGGATACAGTGTGCTTTTGACTTTGGGATTTTCGATTCTTGTCAATCTTGTCATGTATCGAAAATTAAAAAAGATTGATATGATTGCCAGCCTGAAAAGTGTGGAATAGGGCTTTTGTTTTTCTTTTTATCTGGTATAATGGAAAAAGAAATGCAAAAAGGAGGACAGTATGTTAGGACGAAAAAAGAGACATCCGATTCGAATTGTGGTAGTCATTGCAGTGCTTCTTTTGGGAAGTGCTGTTTATATCAACAGTGACCAGTTCAAGGATCTTTTGACAAAAAAGGCTGCAACGATAGTTGCAGAAAAATTACTGGAAGATCAGATCAGTCAAAGTGGCGCTCTGCCGGCAGGCACATCTGTGAAAGAGATTTTAAATCGTGTGGATAAGAAGGACATGGATACGGTGACTGATATCGTAAAAGATAAGATGACAAATGAAAATGTGCAGGCGGCCACGCAATATGTTAAAAATAAAGATATGACAGGACTAAAGGAATTTGTCAAGGGTCAGCTGACAGACACGCAAAAGCAGGAAGTCAAACAGATTTATGAAAAGTACAAAAATCAGATTCCATAAAAAGCCGGCAGGTGAGAACCACCTGCCGGTCTTTTATTTTTCGTTTGCCTGCTCCGGAATTACCGGGAGTTCTCTGTGATCAACGGATGTAGAGAAAACAATCTGTGTTTTTGTGCGACCAAAGTGTTGCAGATCATTGATGAAATGATCCAGTTCCATCGTACTGTGGTAAGAAACTTCGATCATCATGGAATAATCGCCGGTTACACAGTTGCATTCTACAACGTTTGGCACAGATTGAATAAATGGATAAAATTCGTCTTTTTGACTGGGTTCGATATCCAGATTGATGAATGCACGGATATGATATCCCAGCAGAAGCGGATCAACTTGTGCGTGATATCCGCTGATGATGCCGGCTTGCTCCAAATGCTCGATACGCGAGGACACAGCCGGAGAAGATAAAAAAACCTGCTGTGCGATATCTTTGATAGAAATTCGCGCATTTTCTTGAAGCAATGTAATAATTTTAATATCGATTGCATCCAAATTGTGGTTCATAGTAACAAATCCTTTCTTTTGAATATGCCGCCAAACGGCTCATTGATTTCATAGAAACTGTCTATGAAATGAAAAAAGACACAGGAATCAAATTGACGCCTGTGTCCGACTAAATTCTTCTTTTTCGTTAAGC
>JBJENW010000020.1:0-4645 GCA_051880395.1 Lachnospiraceae bacterium
TTCTGTCTAGCCACTTTTGTTTCAGCCACCCCGCACCTTGCCTCCTGCCGGATACTGGAAACGTCCGCGTAGGAATCCCCTCCATAGTTGAGATATTTTTCGTCAAAAAGCCCAAAAAGTAGTGGAAACGATAACGTAGTGGGAGGTCAATAAAGTAGAACCCGCAAAGACTTACACGCATATAAAGAGCAATGTTTGTGACAAAAAAGGAAATGATTAACAATGTTTTTTCGTAGAGGCAGGTATTGACGAAACAGAAAGGATACAGTAGACTATGAAAGAGGGTTAGAGAAAAGAATAGAAGGAGGGGATGAAATGAGAAAGCGCATTTCAATGTTTTTATTAGCGATGTTTCTTGGATTTTTCACAGCGGTGGTGCCGTTTACAGAGGTGGAAACGGCAAAGGCTGAAAATGTATCGAAAAAGGCAGTATCAGAAGAATTGCCGGGACGTGGTACGATTTTAAAAGAATTCTCGACAAAAAACAGCTATACGGTTCTGAAAAAAGGAAAGACAGTTGCATTTCAAAAGGCAGGAAATAAAAATGTAAATATCGCTGCAGTTCCGGATAAAGTAAAATTCGGAAAGACGACTTACAAGGTAGTCGCTGTTTTAGATCGTGCATTTCAAAATAATAAAAATTTGCGAAGTGTAACCATTGGAAAAAATGTCACACGAATCGGAAAAGACAGTTTTGGCGGTTGTAAAAAATTGTCGAAAATGGTCATTCGCTCTCAACAATTGAAAAAGGTCGGTGATAATGCGATCAAGGGAATTCGAAAGAAAGCAGTCATTGATGTTCCAAATCAAAAGAAAAAACAGTACAAAAAATTATTCAAAGATAAAACGGGTTATCTATCAAGTATGAAAATAAAATAAAAAAGATTTCATAGGCTCAGGTATCATTCAGATACCTGAGTTTTTTATTGCTTAGAAATTCCATCAGGTAGTTTCTGCGAACATTTGATTCATAAATTTATACAGCTGTGCATAAAATGTAACGAGCTTCAAATGTAAGAAAACGTGGTCCAAAAGTACTAAAAAGCACTTTCTTTTTGCATACAGAGCGTGTATAATAAAAAATGAGTAAAAAGTACTAGAACTTTAAACAATATAAAATGCTGGGACAAAAAAAGGTTGTGTCAGCGCAATTTGACAGAAAATATACGCAGACGAATGTGACTGGAAAGAGAAAAAAGGAAAACGCACAGGAGGGGTGTATATGCTGCAAAAAAATGTGGAATCAAACAGAAGAACGAAAAAGGTCATGTATATTGGATTGATTCTTTTTCTAATGTTGTGTTGTATGGTGATGAATCGAAGGAGTGTTTTGGCAGAAGAAGTATACGCATCGGCACAGTCTGTCTTAGAAAAGAATCATCCGAATCCTGACCCAGAGGATCCTGAAACAGGACGAGCCAGAAAACAGCAGGAGGCATACGAACAGGGCGCACGCCTTCGCGCAGCTACAGGATATCAGCATGATGCAAAATTTGCAAACTATAAAATAAGTGATATGATCGATGTATCTTGCTGGCAAGGTGAAATTAATTGGAAAAAAGTAAAACAAAGTGGAATCGATTATGCGATCATTCGTGTAGGATTTCGTGGATACGGGGACTCCGGAAATCTAAAAGAGGACACGAAATTTACAAAAAACATAAAAAATGCGATCGCATCTGGAGTGAAAGTCGGGGTTTACATTTTTTCACAGGCGACTACAGAGAAAGAGGCACAACAGGAAGCGGATTTCTGCCTGAATAGAATCGGAGCATATCATCTTTCTCTCCCAATCGTAATGGATTACGAGTATGCGGATGTAGGGACGAGCATCGGAGGCAGACTGTATAAAGCAAAATTAAGTAAAAGTAAAGCAACAACAGTATGCGAAGCTTTTTGTAAACGCGTAAAAAGCAAAGGGCATACGCCGATGATCTACGCAAATCGAAGTATGCTTACAGACCAGATTGATGGAAGTACATTAGGAAAAAAATATCAAATCTGGCTGGCAGAATACATTTCGAAAGCGAAATATACTGGAAATTATCAGTTCTGGCAGTATACAAAAAGCGGGCTCGTATCCGGAATAACAGGGTATGTCGATCGAAACTTTTATTATCAGCCAAAAGGAACGAACACATCGAACAATCCGACTACACCGACAGCAACGAAAAAGAAATTATCGGATGGGACGCTGACGCTGTCAAAAAGTGCTTATACATATGATGGAAAAACAAAAAAGCCATCCGTTACGGTAAAAGTAAGCGGCGTGACGTTAAAAGGCGGCAGCGATTATACGGTTGCTTATAGCCAGAATAAAAATGTTGGAACTGCGTCAGTGACAGTGACAGGAAAAGGTACCTATACGGGAACTTTGAAAAAGAATTTTACAATTCGTAGAGCAGAGTTGACCGCGAAAAAGGTGAATCTGGATGTGTCAGAGTATGTATGGGACGGAAAGGTAAAATCACCGGGTGTGCAGGCAGTCGGCTGTACGCTCAAAAAGAATACGGACTATGAAATCCGTTATCCAAAGGGGAGAAAAGATCTGGGGATTTATGAAGTGCAGATTATCGGAAAAGGAAATTACTGTGGAGTGGTGTGTAAAGAATTTCGGATTTCTGCTAAAAAAGGATACGATTATCGGATCGGTGGATTGTTGTATCAGGTTACGAGCGCAACGGTTCACAGTAAACAGGGAACCGGAACGGTCACACTGACAGATGCCCAAAATCCTTCTTTTACGATACTGCAGGTACCGGATACAGTGAAAATCGGCGGCCGAACATACAAGGTGACGGCAATCGGACGGGATGCATTTATCTGTAACGAAAAACTAAAAACTGTAATAATCGGGAAAAATGTGAAAAAATTGGGCATACGTGCGTTTTATGGATGCAGGAATTTGAAAAACATTTCCATCGAGTCAACCGTTCTGTGCAGTGTACAAGACAATGCGATCGGAAAAATCAGTGCAAAGGCAAGTATCAAAGTTCCACAGGCAAAGAAGAATGCGTATCGGACGCTGTTTTCTGCCAGCAAAGGATTCCAAAAAGGAATAAAAATTCATTCATAAAGTTGCATAGGAAGTTTGGATTATGGTGTTTACATAATCTACATGGTATACTAAATCTGAAACAGTTTTGTAAATGGCAGGGCGACTATAAGAGAAAGGAGTAAGAACCATGAAAAAAAAGATATCAGTGTTTTTGCTGATAATTTGTATGATCGGCAGCTTCTTTCAGGCCAAGGAGCAGCCAGTATATGCAGCGTCAAAGATTGGTCTGAGCAGTACAAAGGCGACTCTGTACCGGAATCAGTTATTTACCCTAAAATATAATGGGGCAAAATCAAAAGTAAAATGGTCGGTGTCCAATACAAAAGTCCGGATTATAACTGCAACATCAAATACGGTAAAACTTCGTGCGATGAAACTTGGTACAGCAAAAGTGACCGCCCAGATCGGTTCGAAGAAAAAAGTATGTGAGATTAAAGTGGAAAAGATCAAGGAGCAGCAGCACAGCGGTGATGCGGAAGAGTATCCGGAGAAAGTGACAGCGACAGATTTAAAACATCGGAAAATTACACAAAAAGAATTTTATTCTTCATTTCCGGCAAAAATTCATCGTGGTGAGGGAACATTTTACGGAGGAGGCTATGGCGGTGGCTGTTGTAAACTTGATTCTATCACAAACGGTTATTATGTGTGTGCAATGAATTTGCCGGATTATGATACCGCACAGATGGCAGGAGCATTTATTGAGATCAAAGGACCGAAAGGAAAAGTTCGTGCGCTGGTATCAGATGAACTTCCGGAGGGGAAGAAAGGGGATGTGGATCTGAATACAGACATTTTTCCGATGATCGCAGAGCGTTCGGCAGGGCGTGTGAATATCACATGGAAGATCCTTCCACTTCCGACCGATGAACCGGTCAAGTATCTGATCCAGAAATCCAGCACGCAATACTGGATGCAGCTTCAGGTGCGCAATCATCGATATCCGATCAAGAAGACAGAGATGAAGATCAATGGAAAATATCAGACACTGAAAAAAGAAAATTATAACTTTTATACCATTCAGGCACCGGGAAAAGGACCATACAAGATCCGCCTCACAGATATGTACGGACAAGTTCTGTACGATACGATCAAACTAAAACCCGGTGTCATCCAAAGCGGAAAAGAGAATTTTCCGAGTTAGTTGGACGTTTCCGAGATTCGGGCAGGCACAGAACACGGGTGGCATCGGACAGAGTGGCTTGACAGAAATGAAGTAAGTTTTCGACGGACAGTTCTGCGATGCTTTATTTTTGCTGTTTTTTGGAGGTTGGACAAGCGGCACATCCTGTTCGCCCGGCTAAGAATCAAAAACGGATTCTTTTCCGGGCGGACAGAATGCACCGCTTGTCCAACAATCAAAAAACAGCAAAGGCATCGCAGAACTGCCCGTCGGAACTTACTATCATTTCTGTCAAAGCCACTCTGTCCGATGCCACCCGTGTTCTGTGCCTGCCCGAATCCCGGAAACTGTGTATTGGAAACGATAGGCTGAGATCTGTTTTTTGGGTGAAAAAGTGTTGCAGACGGAACGTACCTTGTGAATTTATAAAAATATTCCGTATGGAACATTATTTTGGATATTTA
>JBJENW010000021.1:0-27158 GCA_051880395.1 Lachnospiraceae bacterium
GTGTCCGCCGAATCCCGGAAACTGTGTATTGGAAACGGTTGGTTGAGATATTTTTTGCTGGGGTAAGAGAATGGTGAAACCGATACTTTTTTGGAAGTTCAAAATAATGTTCTGACTGAAATATATCTTACGGAGCTAAAACGTAGTCGATCGGGCATATTTTTTTAATATTGTATGGGAAGATAAATGATCCGTACAGAATATTTTATTGGATTCCAAATACGTTCCGTCCGCAACACTTTTCCACACCAGAAACAGATCTCAGCCTACCGTCTCCAATACACAGTTTCCGCCCCCGACAAGGCCTTCCCCGCACAAAAACGTTTCGGCGGGTGTAGGTGAGATCCACTTCTTACGGCGACTTAGGCATGAAGGCTATCCTGAATGGCTTAGTCGCCGTTAGAAGTTAGCTCACCGGAACAGGAGCCGTGTTTTTGTGCGGGGAAGGCCTTGTCGGGGGCAGAAACGTCCGTATAGGAAATCCCCCAGGCTGAGATCTGTTTCGCCCAACCACCCCCTAAGAGTGGTGGAGCCGATACAGTTTCGGATAGCCAATAAAGTAGAACCGCACACTTACACCCATATAAGCGTAAGAATGCGGGTAAACTTTCTACTCCTCTTTCGCAAATGTTCGAATTTCCCCGTCAAAATCCAGTTTCAACTGTTCTTTATCACAGGAAACCACTTTGATTTCGGTAACAGTAGAATCCAATGGTTTTTCACACTGTAATCGAATCGTCTTTGTCTTTTTGTCGTAGGTATATCCTTCGCACAGATCCGAATCATTTACCGGTTCCCCACATTCGTAATGGTAACTGAATGTCCCCTCCGAATAAAAGGTCAGATATTCCGTATGATCCGCTGTTTCTCTGGTCCATATGATTTCCTCAAAATCGCTTCGTTCTTTCACGCTATATTCATTTCCTGCATAAACAGTCGAAACAAAAGCGATTACTACAATACAAATCATCCATCCTATTTTCTTTCGCATGATAATCCTCCTTTTACGAGTGCTACATTTTCTTTTAATTCCGAAAATCCATTTTTCAAATAAAAAGAAAATGCCGGCACATTACGTTCTGTCAATAAAAATACAAATCGAATGTCTCTTTTATTCAATTGCTCTTCGATTTTCTTTAAAAAGCAACTTCCCAGGCCCTGTCCCTGTTTTTCGGTTTTGATGCAGAGTTCATCCACATGATACTCCGTTCCCTCATACCAGTGCCGGACATTTCCCATAGAAAGTCCGATCATCTCGCCTTCTTCGAACAACCCAAATGTTAGAGAGTTCGGGTTTCCGATCAAATCCAAAATATAGTTGTGAAGCTGATCCTCATCGCTCCAATCATCGTTCCATGGTTCTTTTGTAAAGACATCACGAAAGAACCTCTTTATTTCTTCCACGTTTTTCACGCTTAATTCTTTTATTTCTGCCATATTTTCCCCTTTTCTGCTTCAATCACAGTTCCCGCGCATACAATCTGACTTCATTAATTCGAACACAAACAGCACAATCCATTCTTTTCCCTATCTTACATATTTTTAAACTGTGCCATATATAACTCATAAAAATGACCTTTTTTCGCCATCAACTCTGCCGGTCTCCCCTGTTCGAGGATGCCGCCTTGATCGATCACAAAAATGCGATCGGCTTTTTGAATCGTAGAGAGACGATGCGCGATCACGAAACTGGTCCGTCCATGCAAAAGTGTCTCGATGCCCTGCTGCACAAGCTGCTCCGTATGGGTGTCGATGCTCGATGTTGCTTCATCAAGAATCAAAATTTTCGGCATCCGCACCATCGTCCGGGCAAAGGCGATCAACTGTCGCTGCCCGATAGAAAGTCCCACACCACGCTCCTTTAGAACGGTATCGTATCCATTTTCCATTTTGCAGATAAATGCATGCGCATGCACTGCTTTGGCTGCGGCAACAATTTCTTCCTCCGTGGCATCTAACTTTCCGTAAGCGATATTTTCTCGTACTGTCCCCTGGAAAATGAAATTTTCCTGTGTCATGATCCCCATCTGGCTTCGGAGGCTTTCGATTGAAACCTTCTGCACATCGTATCCATCAATCCGGATCTGGCCGCTTTGCACATCATAAAAACGACTGATGAGATTCACGATCGTGCTTTTTCCTGCTCCGGTCGGTCCAACTAATGCGATCGTTTCGCCTGGTTGAATCTGAAAGCTCACATCCTTCAATACGCTCGTTTCGGACGGTGTCCCTGCGTCATAGGTAAAAGAAACATGATCAAATTCCACACGTCCTTCTATTTCCGGAAGCTTTTGCACCTCTGCATCATCCACGATATCCGGTTCGGTATCAAGAATATCAAAGATTCGTTCCGCTGCTGCGATGTTTGTCACGATCTGGTTATAAAAATCGCTGAGGTTCATCACCGGCTGCCAGAACATGCTGATGTAAGAACCAAATGCCACCAGCGTTCCGACTCCGATGCGCTCCACACCGATTATCCGGATACCCGCTAAGTACAGCGCGATCAAACCCAACGTCCAGCAGAAATCTGTGATTCCACCGAACGTATCCGCTAACCGAACCGCAGACACAAAAGATCGGTTATGCTCTTCCACCAGTGTCTGAAACATTCTCTGGGTTTCCTTTTCCGCACAGAAACTCTGCACAACATTCATACCTGCCATGCTTTCATGTACATATGCATTCAGATTAGAACCCTTTTTCCGAAATACCTGCCAGCGCTGATGCGAATATTTCTGAACCAGCCAGACCGATGCGATCAAAAGTGGAATACTGCACAACGAAGCCAGCGCAAGTCTCCAGTCTTTGACAAGCATGATCACTGTGACGCCACAGATTGTGATAAAATCAGGAATCAGTGTTGTCACTGCGTTCGTGAGCACTGATTTCAGAGAATTGACGTCTCCGATCACACGCGCCAGAATCTTTCCGGTCGGGCGGCTGTCAAAAAACGCAAACGATAATGTCTGAATATGTTCATATAATTCCTGCCGAATATCCAGAAGAATCTGATTCGAAATCTTTGCCATACCGTACATCCGCACTTTTACCAGAACGATAAACAGCAGGTTTAACAATAACGTAAAAATTCCCAGACGTACCAGTCCCGACAGATCTTTTTTCACAATGTATCCGTCGATTGCTTTTTCAATGATCAATGGATTCAGCAATGAAATCACAACTGCAGTCAGCATGCAGACCAGCACACCCATAACTGCTTTTTTATAAGGCAGCATGTAAGAAAACAGACGTCGGATCGTCTCTATTTTCCCTTTGCTTGCCATCTGTTCATCCTCTCGAAATGAATTAACAGCCACAATATCCCTCCTGTCCATACTGGGCCATATAAGTATCATAGTACAACCCTTTTTGTGCCATCAGCTGCTCATGGTTTCCACGCTCTTTGATTTTCCCGTTATCGAGAACAATAATCTCATCCGCGCGGCGAACCGAGGAAATCCGATGTGCAACGATAATCTTTGTCGTCCCTTGAAGCGTATCGAGAGCCTTTTGTATCTCATATTCTGTCTCCATGTCGAGTGCTGACGTTGAATCGTCTAAAACAAGAACCGGTTCTTGTTTCGCGATTGCTCGTGCAATACTGATCCTCTGTTTCTGCCCGCCGGATAGCCCTACGCCACGCTCTCCGATAACTGTTTCATATGCCAACGGCATTTTTTCAATAAACGTTTTCGCCTGTGCCAGCTCTGCTGCGTACAACAGAGTATCTTCCTCAAGACGGTCCCGCTGTCCCATTTTGATATTTTCCTCAATCGTATCTGAGAACAAAAAAACATCCTGCTGTACAGTCGCAATATTTTCCCGCAGCTGTGTAAGTTTCATATCTTTGACGTCCACACCGTCAATCATGACTTTTCCGCTATCCGCATCAAAGAAACGCATCAAAAGGTTGATGATCGAAGATTTTCCGGAACCGGTTGCTCCCATAATCCCAAGCGTTTTTCCTGCCGGAACCGTAAAGGAAATATCCTCCAAAATTTTCTGATGACCGCGTTCGAACGAGACATGTTCAAACGAAACTTTTCCCTGTACATCCGCCACCTCCACTGGATGTGCGGTTTCCTGTATACTCGGCTTTTCTTTCAAAATACGATCGATTTTCTTACAGGATGCAATTGCCGCCGAAAGATCGTTCGTCAACCATCCGATCATCTCCATTGGCCAGACAATGTTTCGACTATACTCCGAAAAAGCAACCAGACTTCCCAGTGACATCCGATTATTCATCACCTCCACTCCACCGATAATGACCATCAAAACCGGAAGCAGCTTCGACGTAAACTGAAAAAACGGTGAATAACGAACAAGTACTTTTGATTGCTGCATATTCAGGTCATAGTACCGTTTATTGTGCGATAAAAATTTCTGAATTTCAAACTTCTCTCTTGAAAATGCTTTTACCGTACGCACACCCGCCAGATTTTCTTCTGCGATCGTGGTCAGAGAAGCATTTTCCTCACTAATTTCCTCATAAACCTGATTCAGCTTCTTTTCCATAAAGACGGCGATGACACCCATCACTGCCATAAATGCCAGCGGTACAAACGCCAGTCGCCAGTTCAATGTGAACATACAATACAGTACGATCACAACATGTATACAAACTTCGATGGACAGCATTCCGACGTATCCGAGTGCGTCCCAGATGCGGTCAACATCATCTTTTACCCTTGCCATCAGTTCTCCCGTATTCGTTTTATTGAAATAATCCTGTGACAGGCTTTCGATATGCGCAAATAACTCCGCTCTAAGATTCGATGCAATATGAATACTTGTCCAGTCAAATGTAAATTCTTTCCAGTACCCTCCCACCGACCGGATCGCTCCACTAACTAGTATAAGTAAAAGCAGTCCTGTCAATAATTCGGTTTTTTTGCCTATAATTACATCATCAACGATGCGCTTTGCAAATTGTGGTGTCAGCATATCCATTGCAATTGCTGTGATCATGCAGAAAATAGCAAATGCATATGCATACCAGTAATGCACAATATAACCGAATAGTTTCTTCATCTGTAGTTCCTCCTTTTTGCATATTGTCAGATTTCTCGATGTCATTTTATGTTTTTTACCAATCATTCAGATAAAAAAGCATAAAAAAACCCGTGGCAGAAGAATCTACCACGGGATAAGCCCCAAAATACGATCTATATGCGAAACACATATAAACCGACACATATTTTATTGTATTTTCAAATAAACCCGAATCAAATAAAATATGCGTTTCTCTGGTGCCTACTCATCGAGGTAAATCCATGATGTGCTGTTACATAATCAAAATAATAATCTTTGTTCATTGTTTTGTACGCTAAATTAATCATAGTTTTTTACCTCGCTTTCTTTTAATATTTTAATTCAAGTACTTTTCTAGTAAAACATACCAATTGTCATTTGTCAAGTTTTTTTCAAATTTTATTTACAAACGTCTCAGCCACTTTTTCGTTTTTACTGTGCATAATAAGCATCAAACACTTGTCTTGCGATCGGAACCGCGTAGGCACTACCTGTTCCGGCTCCTTCCACGATGACAGCAATTGCAAGGTCGGGTTCACTCTCTGTACTTTTAGAAGTATAGCCGACAAACCAGGCATGGCTGTCTCCTTTGTTGTCATTAAACTCTGCGGAACCGGTTTTTCCGCGAACTGTATAGGAAAGTCCATTTAAGGCAGTTGCTGTTCCATTTGAAACTACACCCGCCATCAATTCCTGCATTTTTTTCGACTCTTCTTTTTTCAACAAAGCACCATATTTTTCCGGCTCAAAGGATTTGACATTGACACCCTCGTAATTATCCACGCGGTCAACCAGATATGGTTTCATCAAAACACCATCATTTGCAATCGTGCTGACGATCATGGCCATGTGAAGCGGAGATACCAATGTCTGCCCCTGTCCGATCGCAGTTTGCATGATGTCATCGGTACTGGCACCTTTTTTCAACTGGAAACTACTTTTTTTGTAGGTAAATTTTACTGGCAGTTCTTTATTAAACAGCATCTGCTCTGCAAATGAATGATACGAGTTTAAGTTTAACTGTAATCCAAGTGTCGCAAAAAAACTGTTACAGGACTTTGCAAATGCCTGATCTAGATTTTCAGTTCCATGCACAGTGCCGTCATAACAGGTAATCGTAGATTCATCCTGTGTGGCACTACCGGTACACTGGAAAGAATATGACTCGTAATCCTTATTTTCCCGCATATATTCCAATGCCGTCATGATTTTAAACGTTGATCCCGGCGGATACTGTCCCTGTGTCGCACGATTGACTAAAATAGACCCCTCTGAACTTCGGATCGTATCCCATTGTGTGGCAATTGTATTTGGATCAAAGTCCGGCTTGGATACCATTGCATACACTTTTCCGGTTTTCGGATCTAATGCGATCACCGCACCGTCATGACCTCCGAGTGCAGTGTAAGCTGCCGCCTGAAGCGACGGTTTTAGCGTGGTCACAACGGTATCTCCCTGGCTTTTGACATCCTTTAATTCATTTGCCACCCGCTCTACGATCGGTGCATGGGAACGCAACAGATACGAATTCATCTGCATTTCAATTCCCGCTTTTCCGTTCTGCGAATACCCGATCACATGCGCATACTGGTTTGCGTATGGATAGGTCCGCGTATCTGTTCCATCTGCACCGACAACATTTTCCGCTAAAACGGTTCCGTCGTCTCCACAGATTTTTCCACGGACAATTGTTTTTTCAAACGTATCCATTCGTTTATTATATGGACTATTGATGTATTCCTCACCTTTTACTGCCTCAAAATAGACAAAATATCCAATCAATGCGACAAAGATCAAAAGAAACAGATACGTCACAACCGCGTATTCCCGATTATTCTCGGAATTGGTTGTAATACGGGTTCCCGAATATGTCGATGTCGTTGTATTGGATCGGTTCCGGTTCTTGTGAAACATACGCATCTGTGTCGCCTCCTTCCTTTCGTAAAATGTATAAGCCCTGAATGATCGCAAACAAAATCATTGTACTGAGTAAGGAACTTCCTCCATAGCTGACAAGCGGAAGTGTCACACCAGTAGACGGAATAAATTTTGTGACACCGCCAATGGTCAAAAATACCTGGAATCCATACACCGTACCAAGCCCTAATGCGATCAGCTTATAAAACGTGTTTCGCATCTGCATGGAAATATTCATAAACATGAAGAAACAGCTGACACAGACCAGAATCAGACACAGTGCAAAAAGACCTCCGAGTTCCTCTGAGATCGCAGAAAAAATGAAATCCTGCTCCACGACCGGAATCGCTTTCGGCACCCCTTTACAGATGCCACGTCCAAACCAGCCTCCCGTACTGATCGCAAATAATGACTGACAGATCTGATATCCCTGTTTATCGATCACACTGAGTGGGTCCTGCCAGGCGATCACACGGGTCTGCACATGTGAAAACAGCTTATATGCCACAACTGCCGCTGCACATCCCAGTAAAAAGACGCCGACAAAATACGATAATTTCTTCGTTGCAACATAAATCATGACCAGGTAGACAATAAAGAAGATCAAAGCCGCACCAAGATCTTTCGATGCCACCAGAATCAGTACATGCAGTGCCGCTGCAACAGAGATGATCGCGATCTGTTTCAAGGAAGTCGATTGCTGCAACATACAGGCAATAAAAAATACATATAAAATTTTTACAAATTCTGACGGCTGAATCGAAATTCCTCCAATGCTAATGGATATTTTTGCACCGTAACTGATGCTTCCGATAACCGCCACACCCCCAAGCGATAAAATACCGATTGCAGCATATAACCATGTCAGTTTTTGCAAAAACCGGATTTTTTCAATGCAAAACGGAACGGCGATCGACACGACCACCGCGACTACGCAGATAAAGAACTGTTTGATCGCTTTTGCGGTATCGAGTCTGGTCAGTACCAAAAAACCGATTGCCAGAAGCATACACATGTTATTGAGCAGCAGTCTGGATGCATCTTTATAAAATAATTTATAAACCAAAAAGATCACCGATATAAGTAGCGCCTGCATAATATAAAACAGGATCAGTTTCATATCTTCGTTGATCAAAATCAACATAAAAAATCCAATAAAATGAATCATATAGATGTTACAAGTCTGTCGATAAAAAATATCATTTTGTTTTTCTTTTGTCTTATGTTTGCCAAGCACTGAAAAACATTCAAATGTATAAAAGGCAAACAAAAAGATCATTAGATATTTCGCTATTTCTACAAGTAAATTAATCATAGTACCTCTTATTCTACACCTCGTTTATAATGCCCGTTCGTGTAATCTTTCATGTAAAATTTCAAGTCCACCGGCTGTTTTTGTATCACGGCTTTTTGATACAGTTTCAAAATGTTTCGAATCTGTTCCTCCGTCTCCTGCGTAAACTGAAGGCGGTATGACGCAAATCCAAATCGATCGATTTCTTCCATCTGGGAAAACAGACACAACGGTGTGCTGTTATAAATCGTATTATAACAGTCATTGCAGTTATTTTTTACCAAAAATTCTTTTCCATACCGGTCTCTCAGATATAGCTGACACCGTTTTTTGTCACAGCCGCTTGTATTTTTGTGTACACATTGGGCACTGACCATCAGCGTCTGATAGCCATACAGCACATACTCTGCCTGTGCACAAGGATATTCTTTCAATTCCCGCCGATTCAATTCAAACGGCGCACAGATTCTTGCAGCTCCAAGTTTGAGATAAGCGCGCTGTGTCTCCGGTGAATACGCATACAAGGTATGGTCAAGAATTCGCTTCTGCGGCGAAACGCCCTTGCGTATGCAAAACGCAAGCGCATCTAAGCTTCGGATCACAAATCCGTCCAGTGGAATTTGCTGTAACTGCGGCCAGATCTGCTCATAAAAATCACTACTGTCTTTTCGAAACACCTGTGGAAACTGAAAAAACACGGTTTTTCCTGATTCTTGAAAACATTTCACTGCACTGCAAAGCCCTTCCAACAGATGTTCCCGTTTCCAGAGTGTACTGTCGAGATACACGCCTGCCACATATGTCGCATTCTGAATGATCTCCCATCCCTCAAATGTTTCCAGCGATACATATAGCGGAGTCTGCGCGAAATCCTTTTGACCAGCATCTGTCGCACCCTCCTGCAAAAAATGTGCTGTCTGCTCCGACTCTCGACGAAAAACAGCCAGTTGCTGCGCTTCTAACTGCTCTAATGCTTCCCGGCGAAGCTGATTCAGCCCCTGCACCGGTAAAAAAATATCAGCATCCATATCCAGCTCCAGTGACTGAAACCGATAGGGCGTATTTCCGGCCTTTCCTATTTTTTCCCGCACAGTTTCTTCGGAAAGCGGTCGCTTCTGAGCTGTCTGCACTACATCACCGGTCACCTGCACAAAAAACATCCGGTCGCTTTTAACATCCTCAGCTGTCACCGTAAGCTCTGCCGGATGATCTTTCTTTAAAGATAAAAATCCGGCAACCGGTTCCTGCAATTTCATGCCAGCATACGTTTCATGCACCTGCTCTAATATGTCCGAGTTACTTTTCGCATGGCTCGAATTTTCCATACTCATCATTTCCGGACCGTTGTGCTGTACATAATATCCTTTTGTAAATCCACTTCGATTTCCAGTATCCATCAAACGTTTCTGGTCTGCTTTTGAGACGCGATATTCCTGTTTCGGATTCTGTTCATACAAATCCAGATATTTCCGATAAACCGATACCACACCAGCCGCATACTCTAATTGCTTCATGCGGCCTTCAATCTTCAATGAATTCACACCGCATTCCAAAATCTGTGGCAAAATCTCGATCGTACACAGATCTTTTGGACTCAGCACAAACGTTTCTTTTTTCCCAAACAACTGTTTTTTCTCATCCAATACAGTATAAGGCAGACGACAAGGCTGTGCACACCGACCACGATTGCCGCTTCTTCCCCCCAACATGCTGCTCATCAGACACTGCCCGGAATAGCAGTAACATAAAGCACCATGCACAAAACTTTCAATCTCTATATCCACCTGATCACGAATCGCCGCAATTTCTTCACAGGATAATTCCCTCGAAGTCACCACGCGGCTCGCTCCTGCTTCTTTCATCAAACGCGCACTTTCCACTCCGGAAATCGTCATCTGTGTACTCGCGTGAAGGGCTAACTCCGGTAAATTGCGGTGCAAAAACTGAAACACGCCGAAATCCTGTACGATCACGGCATCTAATCCTGCCCGATAAAATGGGAGCAGGTATGCATACAATTCGTGCTCAAACTCATCCTTTTTCAACATCGTATTTACAGTCAGATAAAATTTTTTTCCATGCAGATGTGCGTAATCGATCGCACGTAGAACATCTGCATCTGTAAAATTATCTGCATAAGCGCGGGCTCCGAATTTCTCGCCGCCTGCGTAAACGGCATCTGCACCCGCAGCAAGCACCGCCTCGAAAATCGCATAATTTCCGGCCGGTGCCAACAACTCACATTTGTTATTTTTCATCATCATTATTCTCTTTATTCTGTTCGATTTCTTCTGTGTCCGACAGTTGTTCTGATTTCGCGGACTCTACTGCATCCGTCGTTTCTTCTAAAAGCTGCTCTTTCTCCTTCAATCGTTCCTCTACGGTCTGCTGCACTTCCTCTTTGGACACCTTTTCATATTTTGGATCTTTGTGATTTCCATGGAATAAAACTTCTTCTAAAGATGCTTCCAGACGGGTCTTACTCAAAAGCAGCTCTTTATTCTCTGCTTCTAACTCTTTCACAGCCTTTTGTGCTTCTTCAATCTGAATCTGCATGGAAACAAGATCGTGTTTCACATCATAAGACTGGCTCTTTTGCTGCTCTAATTCCTTCGCTAACTGCTCCGCTTTTTCTTTTTCTTTAAAATAATCGTCCGCTAAATTTAGCTCGATCATCATCGTTCTCATATCTAACGACTGCCTTTTAAATCCTTCGATTTCATTACATTCGGCGATTTTTCCATTGATATAGGCAGCTACTTTTTGCAGATATTCTTCCCCCTCATATCCACTCATCGTATAAACTTTTCCATCTATGATCACCTCTGTCGTTGCTTTTGATGCTGACATAATCGCTACCTCCCTGCTGTATGTACGTTTGAATTTTTATCCTTGCACGTACATTTGTGTCTTTTCTGCATTTGTATATATATTAGTATTATAAAAGGATTGTCCCAGAAAAACAACCTTTTTGTCAAGCTTTTTCCGCTTCTTCCTGTTCCTCTTTTGTCAAAAGCCCAAAATGATGGTAGGAAAATGCAGTTGCCACACGTCCTTTTGGTGTCCGGTTAAGGAACCCGTTTTTCACCAGATACGGTTCATAAACATCTGCAATCGTCTCAGAATCCTCTCCGAGTGCTGCTGCCAGTGTTTCAAGTCCGACCGGTCCGCCGTTGAATTTTTCGATGATCATTTTTAGAATGCTGCGGTCATTACGGTCTAAGCCAAGTTCGTCCACTTCCAACCGATCCAGCGCCTGTGCGGCCAGCTCTTTTGTGATCACACCGTTGCCTTCTATCTCGGCAAAATCTCTGGTCCGCTTCAAAAGGCGATTTGCAAGACGCGGCGTTCCTCGTGATCGTTTCGCCAATTCCAAGGCTCCTTCCTCTTCAATCGGCACCTGAAGCCGGTCTGCGGAATGCAGTACAATTCGTTTCAGTTCTTCGGGTGTATAAAATTCCAGATGGCTTACGACACCGAAGCGGTCCCGAAGCGGTGCGGATAACAGGCCTGCCCTCGTCGTCGCTCCTACCAAAGTAAAATGTGGAAGATCCAGGCGCATGGAGCGTGCCGAACTGCCTTTTCCCATCATGATATCAATGGCGAAATCCTCCATGGCCGGATACAGTACCTCTTCAACCTGCCGATTTAATCTGTGAATCTCATCAACAAATAAAATATCGCCATCCTGCAGTCCGTTTAACACCGCCGCCATGTCCCCCGGCTTTAATATGGCAGGACCACTGGTTACCTTTATGTGTGTTCCCATCTCATTTGCAATAATACCGGCTAATGTTGTTTTTCCCAAGCCGGGTGGTCCATAAAACAGCACATGATCTAAAGATTCGTTTCGCTTTTTCGCCGCCTCGATATACACTTTTAAATTTGTTTTTACTTTTTCCTGTCCCACATATTCTTCCAGTTTCTGCGGCCGCAGGCTGGTCTCTAAGGCCGCATCTTCCTCCTGAATCTGTGTTGAAATGATTCTTTTTTTCATAAAAAACTTCCTCTAACCTTATATAGATATGTGCTTCAGACTTTCTTTGAGCACCTGTTCCCCTGTCATTGCAGGCGCTACCTGCACCTTTGCCACCGCAGATTTTGCCTCCGTGGCACTGTAGCCAAGCGATACCAATGCCTCGATAGCGTCCTCTCGGGCATGGACAGCAAGAAGTGCCTCTGAACTGCCAGAAACCCCCGATTCTGTCATTGCAAGCGCATCCGGACCGATTGCTGCGATTTTATCCTTTAACTCAATGATCAGACGCTGCGCTGTTTTTGTCCCGACCCCGGGTGCTTTTGAAATCGCCTTTGCGTCCTCGCAAAGAATTGCTGTCCGAAGCTCCTGTGTTGTCAAAACAGATAAGATTGCCTGTGCACCTTTCGGTCCGATCCCATTGACTTGGATCAACAGCTTAAAGACAGCAAGATCCTGTGCATTTAAAAACCCAAACAAAATCTGTGCGTCCTCCCGCACTTGCAGATAGGTATGAATCTTTACCTCACTGCCCGTCTGGGGAAGCTGCTCTATCATTGCCTGAGACAAAAAAATCTGATAACCGATTCCGTGATTATCCACAATGATACTGTCATCTGCAACAGACACCAAATCTCCTTTTATGTATGCATACATGGTTTTTCACCTCTTTTAAAACATCTTTTTTAGTCGCACGATCAGCTCCTGTGCCAGAATTCCAATGAGAAATCCGGTCAAAATCCCGGCGATCAGAAGCATCGGTCCATAATACAGCACCTGAAACGTCTTCACGATCAAAGATGCTACCAGAATCTGACCGATATTGTGCGAAATTCCACCTACGACACTAACTGCGATCACACCAAACTGATCGGTCTTTTTTACAAGCACCATCAACAGAAAACTGAGCAGTCCGCCTGCAAGACTGTACAGAATACTGAACAGATTTCCAAATAAAAACCCGGATAAAACAATTCGAAGAACCGACAGTGTCAGTGCTTCCTTTGCTCCCACGCAGTACAGCATCATCACGATGATGAGGTTCGGCAGTCCCAGTTTTGCTCCAGGAATCCCGAAATAAAACGGAATCAGGGATTCTATATAACTAAGAATCAGTGCAAATGCCAAAAACACGCCGAAAAAAGCGATCTCTTTCGTAGAATGTCTGTTTGTCTCTTTCCTTTGTTGCATTCTATTCTCCTATTATGTACCCTCGGAGTCTCTCTTTGCTCCATTTCGAGAGTACATCTAATTTGCCACCGAGTCAAATTCACTCGATTCACTTCCAATCACAGTTACTACGATCTTATTCGGCAGGCAGACGATCGTCTCCCCTGCCGCCGAAATCTCTTTCTGATGTATGCACAACTTGTCCGGGCAATCTGCCTCGGTCATTTTTGCCACACCATCTTTGATCGTAAGTATATTGGTGACTTTGCCGTTCTTTTTGATCGGTATGGTCTGATTCTGGTTTAAATCGTACGTCCCATACGCTTCTCCATCAATCGTGATCTCCACCTGTGTGCCCTTTTCCGAAGAAAACAGTTGCACACCCAAAAGATACAGAAATGCTGCCGCCAAAAGTGACACGATTAATATCAAGTCTTTTTTTCCAAAGCGCCGCATCTAATCAACGACCTCTCCGAGATAATAAAAACCTTTGCTTTCTGTCAGATAGACCTTTTGAATCGTTCCGATCAAAGAGGCATCACCTTTTAAATGTACCACGGAATTATTCGACAAACGTCCGGTTACCAGAGACGCATCCTGCTCATTCACATTTTCAATAAGCACATGAGCAATCTGACCTTCTAATTGTGCATGCTTTTTCGTTGCGAGTTTCTGAACCTCTGCAAGCAGTCGGTCAAAGCGGTCTTTTACCACATCCTCTGGAATCTGATCCTCCATTTTTGCAGCAGGCGTTCCGGTCCGTTTTGAATAGATAAAGGTAAATGCACTATCATACTGCACTTTCCTTACCACATCTAACGTATCCTGGAAATCTTCTTCTGTTTCTTCCGGAAATCCAACAATAATATCTGTAGTGATCGCAATATCCGGAATTGCTGCACGAATTTTCTCCACGAGTGCCAGATACTGTTCTTTTGTGTAGTGACGATTCATTTTTTTCAAAATTTCTGTACTTCCGGACTGCAGCGGCAGATGGATGTGACGGCAGATCTTTTTCGAGTGTTTCATTACTTCGATCAGATCATCGGATAAATCTTTTGGATGCGGGGTCATAAACCGTATCCGTTCTAATCCTTCAATCTGTTCGATTTGCTGTAAAAGTTCTGCAAATGTCACCGGTTCTTCTAAATTTTTTCCATAAGAGTTTACATTTTGTCCCAAAAGCATGACTTCCACAACACCGTCTGCCACAAGTTTTTCAATCTCGCGTACAATTTCTCGCGGCTTGCGGCTTCGCTCTCGTCCGCGCACATACGGCACGATACAGTAACTGCAGAAATTGTTACATCCATACATGATATTTACACCGGATTTGAACGAATATTTTCGCTCTACCGGAAGATCTTCTACAATCTGGTCTGTGTCTTTCCAGACATCAATGATCATGCCTTTACTCTCAAAGCAGCTGCAGACAAGCTCAGCAAATTTATACAGATTATGCGTACCGAATACCAGATTGACAAACCGATACGTTTTCTGAATTTTTTCTACTTCTTCCGGCTCCTGCATCATACAGCCGCAGAGGCCGATCTTCATTTCGGGATTTTTTTTCTTTAATCCATTCAGATACCCCAGACGCCCATACACTTTATTATTTGCATTCTCACGAACGGTACAGGTGTTATAGATAACAAAATCCGCATTTTCCGTTTCTACCAGTTCATAATGCATGGTCTCAAAAATGCCTTTTAATTTTTCAGAGTCTCTGGCATTCATCTGACACCCGAATGTCTGAATCGAAGCGGTCAGCGGACGACCGAGTTCCTTTGTTTTTTCATCGACATAACCGCGCACTTTTTTCATAAAATAATACTGTCGCATTGGTTCCTCTGTCGGAGGCGTATTTGTGATGTCGATCGTACTTAAAATTTCTTCTATATCATTTCCGTTTTGGTTTTTCATGATGCCCTTCCTTCATAATTTTCTTTTTGGATAGTATAACACTTTGTATGTGTTTTTGTAAAGAAAAGAACGTCTATAATAATTCCCGCAGATCGATTCTCCCCCAGCCCTGTTTTTGCTGTGGAAGTGCCATACGGATTCCATGTTCATATAAACGCAGCTTCACTTCTGCCGGCTTTAAATGCGGATATTTGGATAAAAGGAGTGCGATACAGCCGCTCACTACGGGTGTCGCCATCGATGTTCCGCTTCGGCGCTCGTATTTTTTTGGTGATGCACTGCAACTGATCACACCTGTACCAGGAGCAAGAATCTCCGGTTTTTGCACACAATTATCTGTCGGTCCGCAGCCACTGTAAAAATTTGGCAGCCTGCTGTTTTGGCTGATGTCCCAATCATCACTGCTTCCTACCGTTATAACGGACGGACAGATGCCGGGAATGGTAACACTGTTTTTTTTCGGCCCATTGTTTCCGGCTGCCACGACAACAACAATGCCGCTGTTCCATGCTTCTTCCACTGTCTGTAATAATTGCTGCCGTTCTAATTTCCCGGCATTTGGCAGCATTCCGACAGAGATGTTCATAATCCGGATCTGATACTCTTTCTGGTGCTCGATGCACCATCGTATTCCGGAAACAACCACGCCTGTACTGCCGTTTCCCCGGAAATCCAGCACTTTCAGACAGATCAAATGACTCTCCGGCGCGATTCCCATATATCTTCCATCACTGGATGCTCCGCTTCCGGCAATAATCCCTGCCACATGCGTTCCATGCCCGTTATCGTCATATATTTTTTTTCGCTGATAACAAAAATCCCGAAATACGCGTACCTGTTCTCGCAGGTCCGGATGAAGAAAAACACCTGTATCTAAAACAGCGATTCCGATTTTCTGTCCTAAATATCCATGTGCATGCGCATATGCAGTATGCACGATCTGATTGACTCGCTCCATAACCGTTCCTTCCTATTATTTTGCACTTTAAACTATGCCAAAAACAGGAAAACGGTTCTTTATTCTCGTGTCACATCCCGGAGCCATTTTTTGGAACAAAACCGCCATACTGTCACCGGAACTTTTATAATTTCGTCACTCAGAAGTACAATGTAGGTCACATATACACCGAGTTTCCAGACAAATGCGGTCAAAAAGCCACCCAAGATCGCGACGCCCCACAAAAATGTCATATCCAAAATCAGACCAAAGCGCGTATCTCCGCCACCACGACAGATTCCAACAACGATTGTCGTATTTAGGGACTGCCCGACCACAAAATAGCTCATAATATACATCATAAAACCAAGGTAGCCTCTCGCTGTCTCTGTCAGATCCAGTTGAGACATAACGATCGGACGTGTGAGCAAAACGACGATGCCGCCCAAAATTCCGGTCAAAATACTGATCTTTACAAATTCTTTTGCATAAACTTCAGCAAGATGGTGCTTTCCCTCTCCGATTACTTTTCCAATCATAATCGCCGCCGCACCGGAAGCGCCAAACGCAATGACCATGGCAAGCTGACGGACCACCTGCGCAACAGAATTTGCCGCTACGACCGGGCTGCCAAGATGTCCTAGTACCGCCGAGATTGTGGAAACACCGGCACCCCAGAATAATTCGTTTGCCATGACAGGAAGCGAATAATGTTTAAAATCCTTCCACATCAGCGCATCTTTCATCCGCAAATAGGAAAGATGAAATGGCATCGTGTGATTTTTTGTTCGATCATAGACAAAAACGATCAGTAGTTCCACGAGCCGTGCCGTCAGTGTACCGATGGCTGCCCCACGGATTCCCATTTTCGGGAAACATGCAAATCCAAAGATCAGAAAAAGGTTTACAATGATATTTACAACCATAGAAGTCAGATAAACCACCGTTGCTATGATCACTTGTTCCATATTTCGGATCATATTCAGATATGTCATCGTAACCGGTACCACAAGATAAGAAACACAGACGATGCGCAGATACTGCACGCCGTATGCGATCACTGTCGGATCATTGGTAAAAATTTGCATCAGTGTTCCCGGTATACACATCGTCACTGCAAAAAAAAGAATGCCTACCGCTGCAGACACTTTCATGGCAATCCCAAATATTTTTTTGATCGCTTCCATATTTTGTTTGCCCCAGTATTGGGCAGTTAAAACCGATGCCCCTGACATAATGCCAAATAAGACCAGACTCATGATAAAATTGATCTGGCTGCCGAGAGATGCCCCTGAAAGGACATTCTCTCCGACTTTTCCAAGCATGATGACGTCAATGGAAGAAATTCCGACGTTGATCAGATTCTGCAATGCCAATGGGAGCATCAAAGACCATACTTCTTTATAAAATTGTTTTTTCTGCATCCTGCTTTCTCCTCTAAATGCTTTCTTTACACCGGCCGGCGTCGCTGCTTTGCACGCACACGCTGCTGCCTTTCGTTCATTGCTTTTTGTTTCTGCAAATGCCGTCTGGTCGCGCCAATTTCCATTTGCCTGAAAACAGAAAATACCAGTCCCATTTCCGCCAGCAAAAGAAGAAGTGATGTTCCTCCATAACTGATAAACGGAAGAGAAATACCGGTATTCGGAATCACGTTCAGACAAACCCCCACATTGATCAATACCTGCAAACTGATCTGCAGCGCAATTCCAATCACAAGTGCAGAGCCAAATGGATCTTTACAGCTAAATGCCACTTTTATCAACTGCCACGTCAAATACCCAAATAGAAACAACAACAATGCGGCACCGACAAGTCCCAGTTCTTCGCAGACAACCGAAAATACCATATCATTCTGCGCTTCCGGTATTTTGCTCAGCTTCTGCATCCCGTTTCCGATGCCCTTTCCGCCAAGACCGCCGGAGCCGATCGCATACAACGCCTGCAGGGTCTGATACCCCTGTGAACTGGCATAGCGTTCCGGATTGACCCACGATACGATTCGACCGATTCGAAAGCTTTTTTGTGCCAATGCTTCCGCTGTCGGAAGATTATTTGCATAATACCAATATACGCATGGAACACATACCGCAAGAACGCCCAAAATGACCGCATGTATTTTATTAAAATCACAAAATAAAAACGTCATGCCAAATGTGATTCCCAGCAAAACAAGCGCGGATGATAAATCGTTACTGATTCTCCACAGTAAAACCGCCGGAAAAACTCCACTCGCCCACAAAAGAAACAGAACTCTCTTTTGATGCAGATAAGCATAATAGTACTGAATCAAAAACGCAAGCCAGAGAATCAGCGCAATCTTCACAACTTCCGCCACCTGAAACCGGCCACCCGGAAATGGAAGCCAACGTGTTGCATTATTAACGGTAATTCCAAGCGGAGTCTTTAACGCCAAGATCAACAAGAGTCCAACGATATACAAAAAACCTGATATGATTCCAAAAAGGTGATAGTCGATCAAACGCATCACAAGAATCGCCCCAAATCCCATCACTGCAAAAATTGCCTGTTTTTTTACCAACGCAAACATATCATAATCATACGCTTTATCATTCGCACAGCTAAAGGCTGACGCGGAAAATACCATGAGCAGACCAAAGATGACAAGCATCATCAAACTCAGGTAGATTTGAAAATCGCTCCGTTCCAACAGTGCGAGCCGTTTTATTTTCTTTTTTTTCTGTCGCGTATTTTGTGCCATACTCCTACCTCTTTATGTTTAAGAAACTGCCGGCGAAACTAACAGGTCAAAATTAAAAACATCGCCCAATGCAAATGTCGTCGGTTCCGACGGCTTCAATGCCTCCACGATCGGTTTCATCAATTCGCCAAAATTCTCGGTATCTTTTGACAAAATAAATAACTCTGACGTATTTCGTGCATCCCATAATGCGTCATGCATCTGTCCTTCAAAACTTCGGCCGGTCGCTCCAAGCGCCCGTTCCAAAGACAATGGCCGGTCCAGACCGATCATATGGCAAAAGGTTTTCTGGAAATCCTCCCAGTTTTCCATCATATACGCCGTTTTTTTCGTCTGCACGATCTTTTTCATTTTCATTTCCTGACGAACCTGACGCAGATCATTATCACTCCATGCATAAATGCGATACTCCCCTTCTGCACTGTCACACCAATCTGTAAAAGCACAAAAGGCAGACGCAAAATGCTCCGCCGATGTGACCATGCTTGTCGTGATACCGGTCAGATCCGTATATCGTGTATTGATTCCCGTGTTATATTCCGGTTTTACATAGCATTGAAATGAAGAAATCTCTTTCAACCCTTCATCTAACATCACCGCACCGATCTCCATGATTTCCATCCGGCAGATGGCACGTTCTTCTTTATATTTTTCATCCAATGGATTCATCTCAAAATCAACAAAAATGTGTCGCATCCAATTCCTCCCTCCGTTGTTCTGCTACACTGTTTCCGGATTTGTATCTGCAAGCAGTGCATCCATATCCTCCTGCGACATTTCCTGCACACCTGCCTCTTCCAGTTTTTGTTTACTGATTGGAAAGGTCTCCGGCTCTTTTTTATCTGCAGCAGTACCCGAAAACATTTTTAGCGTGCGATTTGCCGCTTCCTGCACCAACGCACTGCGCAAATGTTTCTTTTCTTTTTCCGGGCCTGTCACTCTTTTTATCTCCGGCACTTCGATCGGAGCATCCCCCTCTTGTGACTCCTGTAAAAAAACAGCCTCCACAGCTTGTTCTAATTGTGCTTTCAACTCTCCTGCCTGTTCACAATCCTCATCTACAACAACAACCCCCTGACAGTGTTCTTTTTCTAAAACTGTTCGAAGTTCCATCGCATATGACTCGATCGTCTCTCCTTCTTTCGCCGCCCAACCGGTATAGAGCACCTTTTCGTCTCTGCCGCGCTGTTCGATCTCTAAAAAGAAACTGTTGCGCATCGTATGAGACAGGCTGCTCAATCTCGAAATCTCGATTTTTTTCTGAAGACGTTCGATCGTCTGTAACAATAAATACGTTGCTCGCGCTTCTGCTTCTTCGGTCAACATGGCAAATGATTTTTTCGGCTGAACTTTCACATCTAAAAAGATTGCCGTATTTTCAATCGAAAAGGCCTGTCCGCCACGTTCCGTCAATCCGTAAAAAACACCACGCTCTTTTAATTCGTAGCGATACAGATAACCGCGGTTATATAATTCCTCACACTCTTTCGATAATTTTTCCTGTGGTGCTGCCGTCAGATTTTCCAGAATTCCAATTGTAATTCCACCATACTGATACGCTTTATTTAAGATCAATTTTCGTATTTCCACACTTGGTCCGGAAAGATCTCTTTTAAATTCTTTTATGTTCAGTGGCGCATTTGCCCGCAACGCCCGACATGGAACTAACATAAACTTTTTCTTTTGTTTTTGATCTGTCAGCGCTGCTGCTTTCATCTCGATCGTTGAACCAGCCGGCGATGTCGCTGTTTTCTGCCCAAAGACATTTGACAACTCTGTATCCTCCGGCTCTTCTACAACGGCGTCTGTATCCTGCCCGTCAATCGATCCAGCGAAATCTGCCTCCTCTGTTTCAAACGATTCTTCCAAATAGGATGCTTCTGTTTCAAATGTCGCATCAAGATTTTGATTCTCTGTTTCGAATGATTCTTCGTGATTCAGCTCCACCTGTTCCACCGGCTCCAACACATCCTCGTACTTCGTTTCTGTCAATTCTTCCAACTGAGACGGTTTCTTCTCAGGCGATCCTTCGATATGTACCTCCTGCTCTACAGACGGTTTCTGATCCAATTTTGGGTGCAATCCCTGTTTAAACACTGCACTAGAGATCAATTGGTTCTCAAACGTTTTTGCAAGTTTCTGACTATATTCGATTAGTTTCACACCGTCCGTCTCACGGTAGGCCGCTACGAACTGTACATATTCTTCGAGCATGGTCTTATCCTCTTCGGAAAGCGGGTTTTTCCGGTCAACATCCCGAAGTACTGCCTGATGCAGTTCTAACAGTTCCTGCGTCTCAAAGTCTTCCGATTCCAGTGATAAAAAGAAATCGATGGCTGTTCCATAATATTCCTGTTCCTGGTAAACCAGCTCTTTTTTTTCAAAAAGCTGTTCTATGGCTGCATACGTCTGAGGCAGATGTTCTTTTTCCAGCGTTTCGTATGTCTGTTCACAAGTATTTTCCAGCTCTAAGATCCGTTCCAAATGATATTTCATTGTATTGCAGAGTTCTGCCGAAAGAAAATGATCTGCAGTCAGTGCCCGTCTGACTGTCTCTAACTCAGTCGACAAAGTACCCCTTTTTTCCTTTAATTCTTTTATGGTCTGCTGCAATCCATGCAGAATCTCTAACTTTTCCATGGGTTTTTCCTCCATCCGGTATCTGTTTTATGCACCTATTCCGTGTGCACCTTATGCCTTCTTCAATTCTACCATACACATTTTTTTATCGCAACCCAAACTTTGCAACAAAACTACCTTTCCTCACACTCCCAATAAAGTGCGCTTCCCTTATCTGTTTTTGACACGATCAGCTTCTGACCGATCTGTTCTTTCAGCTCCGTTACATGGGAAATAATGCCGATGAGACGACTGTCTCCTGTCAGGTCATTCAGGACCTTTATCGCCTGCTCACGGGAAGCTTCATCCAAAGAGCCGAAGCCTTCATCAATGAACATCATATCCAGATGGACTTTTCCTGCAGTCTGCTGAATCACATCCGCCATACCGAATGCAAGTGCCAGCGCAGCCATAAAGGATTCTCCTCCGGAAAGTGTCTTTACATCACGCGTCTTTCCGCTGACCGGCTGGTACACATCTAAATCCAGTCCTACTGCCCCCTGCGTTCCAAGTGTATCCATACTGCGACACTGCAAAAGAAACTGCCCGTTTGTCATAATATTCAATCGTTTATTTGCCTCATGGATCATCTCCTGAAAATAGGTCCGTTGAATAAACGTCTGAAAATCAATTTTTGCTTTTCCGCTCAGACTTCCATTTGCGGTCCGCTCTAACTCATTCACATTCGCATACTGCTCAGACATTTTCTGCCGTTTCTCCCATTCTTTTGTTGCCTTCTTTTCTGCCTCTTGATTTCTAGAAGCGATCTGATAGGCCCGCTTTTCTTCCGCTCGTAACTGCCGAAGCTTGTCCGAAAACAACGAGATCTTTTCTTGAACTGTTTCTTCCAAAACCGGCTCTTTTCCTTCTAATTCTTCTTTGAGCCGTTTATAATTTTCCTCGTTTTTCAGACAGCTTTCGCGATACTTTTGACACTCTTGCTGTGCGAATGCGGTTTCCTTTTCCGGACAGATCGCCCGCTGATAAGCTTCTGCATCTGCAAATCCCTGCTGCAAAATGGCTGCCGAAAATTCTGCCAAAAGAATCTTTTTTTCATGTTCTAATTGTACCACGGTCTCTTTCACAGCTTCCTGCTGTCCTTTCAGTTTCTGCAGCTGTTCTGACACTTTTTCATACTGCTCGGACAACGTCTGAATCCGTATCTGCCATTGCTTTTTTTCGTTCGCCAGAGACGTCAGTCTTTCACTTACCTGCTCCTGCGTAAAATCAGGGAGCTTCTCCCTGCATTCCTTAAGCTTTTGCAACAGTGTTCGAAGCTGCGTCTGATCCTGCATGATCTGCGTCTGCGCATTTTTCAGTTTCTGCTGCGTTTCCTGCATTTGCAGCTCTAATTTTGCAAGCATCTGCTTTTCTTTTTGGTAGCATTCGCTCTCATTTTTTGCTTTCTTATACAGTTTTTGAATCCGCTTTTCTTCATCTTGCAGCGTTTCTTTTTCCTGTTCAAACAACATCTGCCGTTTTTCTTTTTCAAACGACTGTTGAAAAAAAGCCTCTCCCTCTTTCAAAATCTGTTCCTGTAAGATCTCTGTCTCTGTCAGCCGTTTCTGATACTCTTGCTGTGCCGACTGCATGGCACGGTCCGCCTGCTGAGAGGCAAGCTGTGCCTGTTTTACGGTCTCTCGGCTGACGCCGGCATCTTCTTTTTTGGCTTTTTTCGGATGTTGTGTCGCACCACAGACCGGACAAGGTTTTCCATCCACAAGTTCCTCCGCCAGAATTCCTGCCTGTTGTGCGATAAACAAATGATTCTGTTGGCGATACCACGCATCTTTTTTTTGCGCCTCGGCCTCTTTTTGCAGCAAAACAGGTCGGTAAGCTTCCAACTGCGCTTCTTTCTTTTCTCCATCCCTGCAAAGATTCCATACCTCGTTCCAGCGAGCTTTTCGGATCTGTATATCCTGCAGTTTCTGCTCATATAGAATCACCTGCGCTGCCGCCCCTTCAAACTCCTCCTGTCGTGCTTTCAGTTCTGCCTGCCGTGCCTTTTGCTGTTGGTTTTGTAACGAAAGCGTTTCTGTTTCCTGTTCTAACTTCGCAATCGATGCTTCCAACGTGCGCTGTTCGCGTTCCAATCCTGCTTTCTTTTCATATTCCGGCAGAACCTCTTGCAGACGCAGCTGCTCCTTTTCTATTTGTGGCAATTGTTCCTGCTGCTGACTCCGGGCCAGATTCAGCTGTTCTCTTTCCTCTTTTTGTTTCTCTTCCCAGACAAAAATCTGCTCCTTCTGCTGCTGTTTGAGCAACTCCTTTTCGTTCAGTTCTCTCTCACACTTCAGATACGCCTGCTCTTTTGGCGCTACTTTTTCTGCCCGAAGAGCACTCTGTACCAAACGCTCTTTTTCGACCATCTCTTCTTTCTTCTCTTCCAGCAAAAGACGTTCCTTTTGATACCGATCAAAAAGCAGAAACTGTCGCTTTAATTGTTCTGCCTGCGTCTGCTTCTTCTGTGCGTCTTCCAACTGCTTCTGGCAGGTTTCCGCTTCTTTGTGAAGCTGCATCTCCCACTGTCTGGCCTCCTCTGTGATCTGTGCTAAAAGTTCCAGGATCTCCTGCATATTTCCTTCCGAAAAATGCGGCGTCTCCGCCCATTTTTGCGCATATACACTGTCAGGGATACACTGCACACCCTCCAGCTCCTGCACACACCGTTTTTTGTATTCTTCTAACTTTGCATACAGTTCCTTTCGCTTTTTATACAGTGCATCCTGAATCCGCTGATAGATACTGGTATCAAAAATCCGGGCAAAGATTGCTTTGCGATCTTCCGACTTTGCGTGCAGAAGTTCCATAAAATCATCCTGTGCGATCATTGCAATCTGTGTAAACTGATTGGCATCCAGACCCACAATCTCCACGATCTTTGCATCTGTTTCCCGCAGTTTTCCCGGAAACACCGTTTTATCCGGCAGTGTCAGTTCTACAGTCGGCAGTCGCTTTACCAACGGATACACCCCGTCCTTATTTTTCCGTTTTCCCCGCACCCACTGCAGTGGCGTACGTCGCACGGTGTACTCCTGATTTCCGTAAGAAAAAGTATACGACACATACGTTTCAACCATATCTTTTGCATACTGACTCCGCATCATTTGTCCGTCGCGTTTTCCGCCACTGGTACGGTCATACAGGGCATATGTAATCGCATCAAAAATCGTCGTTTTTCCAGATCCGGTGTCTCCGGTGATCAAAAAAATCCCATGCCCTGCCTTTGTAAAATCCACCGTCACTGTATCTGCATAGGAACCAAACGCCGACATCACCACTTTTAACGGTCTCATTCTTCCACCTCCCCGCGTGCATCTGCAATGATCTCTTGCATGATTTCTTTTTGACTCTCATTCATTTCCCTGCCATCCTGCCGTTCCCGGAAAAATTCGGCAAATGCAAGAAACGGATCTAATACCTTGCGTTCACCACTCTCGCCATAAATCAGCTGCTGCATTCTTTGGTTTTCCACATGTAGATCCAATATGGCATCATACACTTCCTCTAATTTTTCCTTCGCCATAAACTGCGGTTGTTCATCTGTCAACGTCACACTCAGATAATCATGCTGATTTTCTTGCGTCGCACGGTCCAGGATTTCCTGCAATGTTCCTTTTTCCTTTCTCACATCCCGCAAAAACGTAAACGGAATTTCCTCAATCAGCGGTTCTGTCCCTTTTTCCTGTAGCGTCACCATGGTAATCGTTTTCTGATGATTTGCCTCACTGACCGAATATTTGTACGGTGTTCCGCAATAGCGCGCACTCGGCCGTCCTACCTGCTGTTTTCCATGAATATGACCAAGGGCCACGTAATCAAATGCATCGAGGACACGGATATCAATACTGTCAAGCCCTCCCACATTGATAGAGGCAATCTCCGAGTCACAAGTCTCCGGTCTCTGGGTTCCATTGACATAAAACTGATGACTCAAAATCACATTTCGACGCGTCCGATCGATTTCTTCCCGCTCGATCAGTTGCCGAACAGCATCCTCATATGTATCCACATTCCCTTCCGGAAACAGAGGACGGACCATTGACGGTTTCACAAATGGCAAAAGATAAAAATCAACCGGTCCATATGCGTCTTCCAATGTAATCTTCTGCAAATGATCTTTTTGTGTATGCGGCGGATACGCCGAAATATAAATCTGATGCTTGCGCAAAAACGCACTGGCATAATTCAGACGATCCGGTGAATCATGATTTCCTGCAATAAGAAACACCGGTACCAGTTCTTTTCTCTCATTCAGTTGCTCTAAAAAATCATTAAACAACTGATACGCCTCCCCGGACGGAACAGATTTATCATAAATATCCCCGCAGATCAGTAACGCATCCGGATGCTGTTCTTCCATTTGTACCAAAATTTGATGCAGCACATCCCGCTGGATTTCTGACAGATCGTAATGATTCAGCTGGCGCCCGATATGCAGGTCCGATAAATGAAAAAATTTCATACACTTCCTCCTGTCACTGCATCATTGCTTTTTCCCGCAGCAGTTCAAAATAAAGTTTCTGCAAGTGCCAATTCTGATTTGTCGGTGTTAAGATCGCTTTCAGATCTACCGAAACCTGTTTCTTTTTTAACTCCGCCAAAACCTTGTCTAAATGCTTATCCGTCACGTTGCAAAACAATAGCAGTGACTGCTTTGGCGTTTCCCCTGAAAACAGCTCAACCGTTCCGATTACCGGCACTTCCCCCGCAATCTGCCCGACCGTTGCACCATACATCTCTTTCTTTGCTTCCATCACTTTGATTCGAAGCGGTGCTGCAATGTTTCGAATCACCGCTGTCTGATTACTTTCAAATACCACGATTTTTTCCATCTTTTCCCTCCTAAAACGTAAGAAGCCGAACACTTATCCTTCCAAATAAGTGTCCGGCTCCTTTCCATTTGATCTTATAGATATTCCGGCGGAACATCCTTAATGCTGAAGCTCGTCCTGCCCATCTTATCTTTGCCCATGCAGATGACCGTCACCTCATCGCCAAGGGAAAGGACATCTTCCACATGCTCGATCCGCTGTTTGCAGATTTTTGAAATGTGTACCATTCCCTCTTTGCTCGGCGCAAATTCCACAAATGCACCGAATTCCTTGATGCTGACAACTTTTCCGCGGAAAATCTGACCCTCTTTGAAATCTGTCGTGATGATTTCGATCATATCTGCCGCGTATTCCATCATTTCTTTGTCAGTACCACAAATAGAAACCGCACCTTCATCGGAAATGTCGATCTTTACGCCTGTGCGGTCAATGATCTCATTGATCGTTTTTCCACGCTGTCCGACTACATCACCAATCTTCGACGGATCAATCTGCATCTGAATGATCTTCGGCGCATAAGTTCCGACTTCCGCTCTCGGTTCTGCGATTGCCGGGGTCAGAACATTGTTGATAATATATTCCCGCGCCTCTTTTGTCCGCGCGATCGCTTCTTCCACGATCGGACGAGTCAGACCGTGAATCTTGATATCCATCTGGATTGCTGTAATACCGTCATGGGTACCTGCTACCTTAAAGTCCATATCACCAAAGAAATCCTCTAATCCCTG
>JBJENW010000022.1:0-27134 GCA_051880395.1 Lachnospiraceae bacterium
TTATTCCAAAAAACGATAGTTAGATGAAACTGCATCCACATGTAACGTATGCACCAAATGACAAGCTGCAAAGTAATTCGGTACACTCCATACATTTACAAACAAACCATTACTTTTCAGATACGTTACAGCATCTTCTGCAAGACAAGTATATTTTATCCCAATTCCCATCTGATATTTCACACAATTGGAAAGAATCTCCTCTGTCGGTGCCTTTGAGCATAAATACTCCATAGAGATCGTATCTCCACCTAATTCCGTAAGTGCCCGAATCGTCGCCATATTCTGTGTATAAAACGAAATCACTTTCACTCGATCTTCCATTCCATACTTACGAATGAGCGTCAGAAATTTTTCTAGAGTTTGCTGCGACATCACCTGTTTTAACTCTATAAACAGCTCCTTATCCGGATAAGCCGAGGCTATTGTCAACACTTGCTCCAGGGAAGGTATATATTCATTTGAATAGATTTCTATATTACTTCCACTAGTGATCCGGCATTGCATTGCCTCTGCAAGTGTCATGTCTGTTACTTTCACATCCAATCCACAACTGTTCTTTAAGTTTTGATCATGTGAAACCACAAAATCATCATCTGCTGTCTTCCAGATATCCAATTCTACAGCATCATAATTATCCTGCAGAGCAAGCTGAAATGCAGACAATGAATTTTCCGGTGCAATTTCACTACGCCCTCTATGCGCAATAAACATGCAATCCTCTTTCTGCAATTTTCCAACATACACGTTAAACGTTCCTTGTTTTTTACTTCCATCTATCGCAGATGCAGTGATCATCGCAATGCCACTTCCTGTCGCAATTACATTGCCTTCCTCATCTACCGTTGCCACCTGTGGATTGCTGGTTGTCCAACTCAATGTCGAATCTATTACTTTTTGGGGCTGCAACTTTGCATCCAATGTAAAAGCTGTTCCTTTTTTTGTATAAACACCCTTGGTGTTGATTGGCGTACAATATGCCGACTTCGAATGCAACGAGAGTTTTATAGATTGTATGTAAGAAAGGACATCTATACTCTTTGTCGCCTTTTTCCCGCTTCCATCTGTCGCAGTTGCAGTGATCTTTACTCTACCACTTGCTATGGCAGTAATCTTTCCATTCTGGTCCACTGTGGCAACCTCTGTATTGCTGCTTGACCACATAAGTTTTTTGTTGGAAGCCTGCGCTGGCAATACTTTTGTCTGCAACCGAAAACTTTCTCCATCTTTCAATTCGTTTATCTCATCTGCATTTGCAAACAGAACAGAAGAAACTGTTGTCTTTACTGTCACATTTAATTTCGATATTCGCTTAAAACCATTCTTTGTTTTTACCCTAACCGAAATAACGGCTTTTCCGTTTTTTAAAGATTTGATCACACCGCTTTTTGTAACAGAAACTACATTTTTATGATTCGAACCCCACTGCAGCTTTCTACCTTCTAATTTCTTTGGCAATTTTTTTACCTGCAATTGTACACGCGTGCCCCGCTCCATTGTCAATGTCTGATCATACTGTTGATACTTTAAAACCTTCGTTTTTGTGTTTGCCCAAACAGGCATCGGTACCATGAGGGAAAGTAGCATCCCCACACACATAACCCACAAAAACTTTTTTAAACACTTTCGCACTATCTTTTCTCCCTAAAATCTTTTGGATACTTTTATTTTTCCATATTTGCAAACTTTGTATATTGTGGCAGCCACACCAGATTAACTGTTCCGATCGGACCATTTCGCTGTTTTGCGATAATGATCTCGGCAATGTTCTTCATATCAGTATCTTTATTGTAATAATCATCACGATAAATAAACATTACCACGTCGGCGTCCTGCTCGATTGCTCCCGACTCACGTAAATCCGAGAGCATCGGACGATGATCCGGTCGCTGCTCCACTTGACGACTCAACTGCGAAAGAGCGATGACTGGCACATTTATTTCACGTGCCAGTGCTTTTAAAGATCGGGAAATTTCAGAAATTTCCTGCTGGCGCGAATCACTTCTCCCATTTCCTGACATAAGCTGCAGGTAATCAATGATGATCAGCTTCAGATCATGCTCCAGTTTATATTTTCGACACTTTGAACGCAATTCCGAAATAGAAATACCAGGCGTATCATCAATGATCAGTTTTGAGTTTCCTACCACACCGGCACCCTCAATCAGTTTTTCCCAATCCGTATCCACCAGATTGCCAGAACGAAGTACCTGCGCATCCACTCGCGATTCCAACGAAAACAGACGATTGACCAACTGTTCTTTTGACATTTCCAAACTAAAAATTGCTGTGCACAGATCGCTGTGAAATGCCACATACTGCGCAATATTCAAAACAAACGCTGTCTTTCCCATAGAAGGACGCGCTGCAACAAGAATCAGATCAGACGGCTGCAAACCAGCTGTTCGATAGTCCAGATCCACAAATCCTGTTGCTATTCCGGTAATATTTCCGTCGCTTTGAGACGCTTTTTCAATGCGCTCCAGTGCATTCATCACGACCTCCCGGATTGGAACATAATCGCTGCTGCTGCCACGACTCTGAATTAGATCAAATACTTTTTTTTCGGTATTCTCCATAATGACATCAACATCTTCCGTTGCCGCATAACAAGCATTCTCAATCTCTTGTGTCACATGAATCATACGACGTAAAACTGATTTATCTCTTACAATTTCTGCATAATATTTAATATTTGCAGACGTCGGTACCGCAGCCACCAACGAAGCAACATAATCCAGACTACTGATCTGTGGCGGAAGATCCTTCTCCCGCAGACGCTCCTGCAGTGTCACTGGATCTACCGGGCTTCCTTCGTTAAACAATTCTACCATTGCCTCGAATAAAACCCCATATTGTTGCTGATAAAAGTCTTCTTTTACAAGAATCTCCGATGCTGTAACGATTGCATCACGATCCATCAGCATCGCGCCAATGACCGACTGTTCTGCCTCCAAACTATTCGGCATCACACGTTTAATGACTGTTTCTTCCATAAATCTATGCTTCCTCTACTTTTACGCGTAATGTTGCTGTTACTTTCGCGTGCAGACGAATCGGCACCTCATGAAATCCCAGACTCCGAATCGGTTCTGTCAACTGCATTTTCTTTTTGTCCAGTTCCAAATGAAGCTGTTCTTTTGCAGCCTCAGAGATCTCTTTTGTGGAAATAGAGCCAAATGTGCGTCCACCTGCTCCGGATTTCATCTTCACCACTACCTGTTTTTCTTTTAAATCCTCTGCCAATTTCTGCGCAGCTTCTAACTGCTCCTGTGCCACTTTTTCTGTATGCTTTTGTTGTAGTTTCAGATCATTCATATTTTTCCCGGTTGCTTCTACACCTAATTTTCCCGGCAAAATTTTGTTACGTGCATACCCGTCGCTAACGTTTACGATATCTCCCTTTTTTCCAAGTGATTTCACATCCTGCAATAAAATTACTTTCATTCTGTAATGTCTCCTTCTTTCATCATTTCGTCAATTGTACGTTTGACAATTTTTTTTGCTTCTTCCATCGTGCATCCTGTCAATTGGGCACCGGCCGTGTTTAAATGACCTCCGCCACCTATGCGTTCCATGATCAACTGTACATTGATCTCATCAATGGAACGGGAACTGACAAATATTTTTCCCTGGTATTGTGCCAACACAAACGAAGCCTTGATTCCCACAATATTCAAAAGCTCATTTGCCGCCTGTGCACACACAATATTCGGACTCTCCACATCCTCTGCCGTACAAACAGATATCGCAAATACGCGATGATACACTTCTGCGTGGCGGACCACTTCCGCACGCGCCTTATACGCATTCAGATCCTCCTGCAAAAGTTTCCGCACACGGGTCACCTCTGCACCACAACGGCGCAGATACGCAGCCGCCTCAAACGTTCGCACACCAGTCTTTGTCATATAGTTATTGGTATCGATTAAAATTCCGGCATAAATCGCATCCGCTTCACAGGATTCTAAATGAATATTTTCTGTGAAATATTGTAATACTTCCGCGATCATTTCACAAGTCGAAGACGCATACGGTTCAATGTAAGAAAGAACCGCATTCTTGATCACCTCATTGCCCTGCCTGTGATGATCAAATACAACGACGGTATTTACTCGGCGCAAAAGTGCCGGATATTCCGTATAACTTGGCCGATTACAGTCTACCACCATAAGCAAAGTCGAATCGTCCACAATTTCATCCGCCTCTTCACTGTTAATAAACATATCAGGCGGATAGCCTCTTTCCTCGGTAAACTGCTCTTTGATCGGACGCAGCGACGACGAAATTGTGTTCAAAACAATCTGTGCTTTTTTCCCGAGCACACGAGCCGCACAATACACACCAATTGCAGCTCCAAATGCATCCGCATCCGGTATACTGTGTCCCATGATGATCACACGCTCACGACTCTCCATGATTTCCCGCAATGCATGTGCTTTCACCCTTGCTTTCACGCGCGTGTTTTTTTCCACCTGTTTGCTCTTTCCGCCATAATAAGAAACATTTTCTTTTTCTTTTACAACGACCTGATCGCCACCTCGTCCCAGCGCAAGGTCCATCGCCATCCGTGCATACTCATAGGTCTGATTATATCCATCACCATTTACACCAATACCGATACTCAGCGTTACAGCCATCTCGTTTCCAACCTTCACTGTTTTTACATCCTCGATCAGACTGAAACGATCTTCCTCCATTTGTGAAAGATATTTACTGCGAAAAACAACAAAATATTTATCCTTCTCCAGCTTTCGCACCAGACCATCCATATTTTGAAAATATTTGTTTACTTTTCGATCTACCAGTGCTACCAGCAGGGATCGTTTTACCTGTTCAATACTTTCCAATGCTTCATCATAGTTATCGATATACACCAACGCGGACACCAGCTGCTGTTCCTTATTCACTTTCATGTAATATTGAAGCTTCGTCTCGTCAAACAGATAAACTGCCGTCAAAAACTCCTGCGTCTGATCCATTTCGATCAGATTATTTTCGCCGCCCATTGCTTCAAAAGAAATGCGATCTAATTTCAACCGATAAATCTTATCCTTTAAACGTACCGTAAAATCCATCTGTTTTTGTTCGCGATGCAATAATTCACGCGTTACAACTGGAAATAAAGCCGTAATCGATTTATGGTATTCTTTCTTTTTCTCCGTCACTTCCATAAACGCATCGTTCATCCACAGCACTTTCCCATCATAATCCAATAATGCATATGGTATTTCGAATTCACGCAAAAGCCTTTTCTGGACCGTTCCGTACTGTGTTGCAAAATTGATCAGATCACTTCCGATCCTTTCTTTATAAAAAAGATATGAGGCAGAAACGACGATAAAATATACGATTGTAAAACCTGTAACAGTGACACCTGCCGTGATATCTGTCTGATACACTGCGATATTCATCACAATCAGAAAGAATGTCAGAATCAACGGCCAGCTCATCGTGTTTTTCAATCTTCCCTTCAGTTTGATTTTATTATATTTCATATAATTCTCCTGTTCCACCTTTCACTGTCTATATTATACCATTTTCGCTCTATAGAGAAAAGAAAATTTTTTCTCTATGTTTTATCGGCAAAAAAGATTATTTTTATTATTGTACAAAATGGTTTAAAACAGGAAAAGAGCAAACAGTCTCCTGTCCGCCCTTTCATCTAATACTTCTCTAATGCGATTCGTGTCACGCCTTCTTTTCCGTCAATGTTCAGCGTCATTCGCTGATATGTCTCCGGATTTCGATAGTAATATGTTCTATAATTGTATTCTTTATCCACATATTTTTCTTCCGGTTCCCCAAAGGCCGCGATTACAGCATCTTCACTGCTTCCGATCTGAATTCCATTTGCAATCTGCATATCCGGCGTATTATCCAGTTTTTCAAATCCGAAACTCACATCCACATCCATACACCAGATATCACAATCGAGAATGTCTTGTGCTTTTTCTGTATGATTCACAAATCCAATCTTTACAGATACTTTTTTATTATACTTTTTGTTTTTCAGGCAGATACTTCCAAACGTCTGATCTCCTGGGTTTAACGTGTAACCATCTTCATATCCATACTCGGACAAGTCTACGCTCCATCCATTCTTCTCTAACTCCTTGTAGGAAGTTGGCAGCTGATATTTTTTTCCATCAAATATATACTCCAACTCACCCCAGTTCGACGAAAGTACCTCATTCTTTGCACCCTTCTGCTCTGAATTCCTCTCTTGCTCTTGTCTCCCCTCGTCACCCTCTCCTGCCACTTGCGAATTCCCCTGTGAGACTTCAATCCGTTCTCTTTCCTGTTTTTCTGCACTTCCACTTGTCTCTTCATTGCCGGCTTCCACTACATTGCTTGCAGATAGATACGGATTCATGCCACAGCCAATTCCGGTCATTGAGACCATCACCGCGAGCAGGCTAACTACAAGTTTTCTCTTCATCTACCTAAACCTCGTTTCCTATGCTGTTCCTTAGTTCCGCTCTTGTCTTCTGTCCGTTTTTTCTGTCCAGAAACACTTCTGAAAAGCGCTTCTATTATGTATGATAATTCCTAAAGGGAATGGTTGTCAAGTTATATTTTGAGATTGTACCATACTGTCGCATTTTTCGAAAAAAAACCCTTTTAGACCCGTCCTGGGTGTCTAAAAGGGTTTTTACTTCAAGTCTCTTTATTCTGTTACATATGGCATCAAAGCGATGTGACGTGCACGTTTGATTGCAACGGTCAATGCTCTCTGATGTTTTGCACAGTTTCCAGTAATTCTTCTAGGAAGAATTTTACCTCTTTCAGAGATATATCTGGATAACTTCTTTGTATCTTTATAATCAATCACATTGTCTTTTCCACAGAAAACACAAACTTTCTTTCTTCTACGTCCGCCTCTTCTCTTCATTGGAGAATCGCTTCTTTCATTTTTGTTGTAAGCCATGATTGTTACCTCCTTCTTCGAATTCTAATTAAACGGTAATTCTTCTTCGATACTGTCAGGAATATTCATGAAACCGTCTCCCACTGCTGCGCTTGGGGATGGACGATCCGCCGGTGCAGAATAGGCTGCGCTGTTCTGATCACTTGCGGCTTTACTCTCTGCAAATTCCTGATCCTCGACTACGACCTCGGTCGTGTAGACCTTCTGGCCATCTTTATTTGTATAACTTCCGGTCTGGATTCTTCCCGTTACGGCAATCTTAATGCCTTTGCGAAAATATTTCTCGGCGAACTCGCCTGCACGTCCAAATGCGACGCAGTTGATAAAATCTGCGGTCTGCTGATCATTGTCCCGTTTAAAACGACGGTCTACTGCCAATGTGTAACGTGCGATTGCTAATGCTTGTTCGCCCTGAGAATACCGAACCTCCGGATCTCTTGTCAAACGTCCCATCAGTATTACTTTATTCATACCTGATATCTCCTTATCTTAAGCCTCTTGTTTTACGCATAAGAAACGGATGACATTGTCCATAATACGGACATCAGCTTCTACCTTTGCCGGTACTGTTGCATCAGCGTCAAACTGGATGAAATAATAGAAAGCTTCTTTCATTTTCTGAATTTCGTAAGCTAATTTTTTCTTACCCCAATCTTCTACGTTTGTGACGGTTCCGCCTGCACGTGTGATGTATTCTTTTGCTTTCTCAACAGTAGCTGTTCTTACATCATCTTCGACTTTTGCGCTCACAATCAGTGCTAATTCATACTTGTTCATCAATCGTTACCTCCTTTTGGTCTCTGGCCCCTTGCTTTTTCACACAGGGAGCAAGGAATTAATATATCACAGTTTTTTACTCTAACATATACGTGCAAAAAAAGCAAGCTTTTTTTCTAAAAAAGCTTGCTTTTTTATTTTTTTCGCTACTGCCAGCTGTCTGTAGCGATTCTGTCTACCAGCTGACTCATCTCATCTTTGCTCTGTGCCAGTTTGCTTTCTGTTACAACTCGGTGCTTCTGTTCTGGTGTCATCGTAGAAAATCGTTCCATCGCCTTTGGATGCATGGCCATGGAAAATGCCAGACCAACCGGAAGTTCTTCCTGCTCGTTTGTCGTTTTTTTCTCATTATTCATTTTATCCATTTCCTTCCACACAGCATTTTTCGCTATGCCCGGTTAGTATCTGACATTTATACCAATATTATTCTTTACTTTGCATCCTTTTTGGTCCGAAGAAACCGCATCACCTGGAGAAGATCTTCAAAAATGCCTTCTGCCATCTGTTCCATTTCCTCTGTCTTAGGCAAAAGATCGGGAACCATCAATGGTATCATACCGGCGGCGGATGCGGCACGGATCCCGTTATAAGAATCTTCGATCACATAACAGTTTTTGGGTTGTGCCTGCAGCTGTTTTGCCGCCATAAGAAAAATATCCGGTGCCGGTTTACTGCGTTTTAACATGTCACCACCCACCAGGCGATCAAAATATTCTGTCAGCCCCGCATCAGCAATCTCTTTTTTCACCACTTCTATACGAGTGGAAGATGCAACTGCTGTCCGATAACCATTTTCCCGCAGATATGATAACAGCTCTCGAATTCCCTTTTTTAACGGCAGACCGTTTTTTTTCACATATGCATAATAATATTTTGACGTATGTGGCTTTAATTCATCAAAATCATAGGCTCCCTCATAAGCTTTTGAAAACACATCCCGTGCCGCTTGATAAGTCAGACCGATAAGCTTACGCGCGGTTTTCTCTATATTAGGTATTTCAAACTCCTCTGCAACTTTTCTCCAACTGTCCAACACGATCTGCTCACTGTCAAAGATCACTCCATCCATATCAAAAATCACTGTATCTGCCTGTATCATTTCCGTTTCCTTTCTTTCCTAGCAAATATTATTTCCACTAACTGTATAAGTTCTACACAAGATCAAGATATCGTTCTGATTTAGTATAACACAAGAAAACCGTTTTTCTCCACAAAAAACCGGCACAGTTTTTTCCTGCGCCGGTTTCTATTATTTTAAGGTCATCATACTACGATATCCGGTCTGTTTTGTAAACAGCTTTTTATAGGCTTTCTTTTTTGCACTTGGAACTGTGATCACAGCTTTTGAAGAGATTGAGCCGATGGCATTCTTTTCAATCACTTTTACTTTTTCCCCTTTTATCGTCAGATCCGCAAGTTTCTTGTCCTTATAAAATGCTTTTTCTCCGATAGACGTCACATTTTTTCCAATTGTCACTTTTTTGAGCTTTGTACATGCCTCAAAAGCACTGTCTCCGATTACTTTCACAGAATCTGCGATTGTCACTGTCTCGACTGCTGCATCGCCTTTACATGCCTTATCTGCAATTCCTGTCACTTTATATGTCACACTGTTAACTGTTACTGTAGAAGGTATTTCTATTTTTAAAGAGTCTCCTTTTGTACCGACAAGTTTCAGCGTGCCTTTGCCGCTTGTATCTGCATTGACAACTTTATAACACATCGTACGTTCTGCATAAGTTTCAAATACATCGCCTTTTATCAGTTTTGTCTTTGGAATTTTATGCCCTTTTTCTATACATTTTCCGCAATCCTTGCAATAGACATCTCCGCTGTATCCAGCTTTTTTGTCCGTCGCATTTTTTGCTTTTCGTATTTCGGTATTCGCATGTGTGCATACAAGTTTTTCCAGTACTTCTATTTTTCCCTTGCGTCCACAGACGCTGCACTGTTCATGACGTCTGCCTTCTGTTGTCACGGTCGGCTCTTTGTCTATTACCCACACCATTGTGTGTGCAGCCTTGTCTGTCACTTCTCCACATTCTGTACAAACATGCCAGTGCTCTGTTTCATTTGTCCTCCATGCTTCCGACGATGTATGTATATGTGACGGATTTTCATCCTCTGTGACCGGAATCAACTTCCAGTTTTCGCTGTCCATCTGGCCATATGTCCACTGACAGATATTGGCTCCACTTTTTGTACTGTCGTCTGCCACTACAAGCGCAGATGCGTCATCGGTTGCCCGTGTTACGATCTTATAGGTATCATCACTGTTTTTTACAAATTTAAATTCCTGCGCGGTCGCTTTTGTATCCTGATAAATCTGGATGTTTGTTCCGTCTTCCTTTTTTCCGTAATCCAGATCCAACAGATAACTCTTATCGCCCACCTGGGAATACAGATGATAATATCCATCTGTTGTCGGCTCCAGCCACCAGGTGTTGTGAGATGCACTTCCGTTGGCTCCCCACTGCTGCACATTTGCTGCATTTTCCGCTTTTCCATCTGCCACTTCTAAGTACTGCCCGCTATGCACATTTTGAATCATATACAGACCTTTTTCAATTGCAGCTCCCTCTTTTATCGTGGACTCTGTATCGCCTGAGGAACCGGAACCGACTTCTTTTTCCTTATATTTTCCTGCCACCCAGACGTTTGGTTTGGTCGGTGTTTTCATGTCCTCGCCCATGTAGTAGCTCGTGTGTGGCGGCTGATTATATGCCACATTCTGCCATGCAATTGATGTGCGGTACTGAATATCACTCATCAATGTGTAAAGACGATGCTCGGTCGGTGTGGTCGTTGTATAGATACGAAGCGCCGTATCATCTGCGGTAGGCCAAATGACTTCTTCTCGCCAGTCCCCTAAGATATCACCGGATAAGGATGGAGTTGCTTTTGTGCTGTTGTTAGAATGAACATTATCCGCTGTCAAAAGGCGGTCAATGCCTTTGGTATTATAATTATATTTATTAATATAATTTCGATCTAATCCTTCTCGATATAGATCACCATCCCACCAAACCAAAAAGTTCTGACCAAATTTTCCGAGGTCTAAATCTAATTTATTTCCATTTTTATCAAAATTTCCAGCCGAACAACTTACAACGTACGGATAATAGTCCGGCCCAATGTTCGCGATAATACCTCGTCCAACATCCGTCCCTGTTTTTTGTGACCAAATTGTTGTACCGGTTTTTGCATCTCTCATTTGTACACTTTCGATATTACTGCTCTTATCTTCATGTACCTGAAAGACTTCCAGACCTTCGTGATCCGGATCAAAATCACTGACATGCATAGCATCTCCGTGACCCATTTTAGTAGAATACAGACCTTTTCCGTTGTCATCAATGACGCAGGAACCATAGACAATCTCATCTTTTCCATCGTTGTCGACATCGGCCATTGTTAGGTTATGATTACCCTGTCCGGCGTAATCGCCGTTTCCGGAGGAATTGGTATCAAAAGTCCACTGACGATTGAGTTTGCCTCCTTTATAACGATAGGCAACAATCACGGCTCTGGTATAATATCCGCGGCATGTGATGAGATATGGATTTTTTCCATCGAGGTATGCGACACCTGCGAGGAAACGGTCCACACGGTTTCCGTATTTATCGCCCCAGCTGCTGACGGTTCCTCGTGCCGGTTCGTAATTAATGGTATCTAGGATTTTTCCGGTTCTTCCTTCAAATAAAGTCAGATATTCCGGTCCGTCTAAGACATATCCGCTGCTATTGCGGTAATCTTTGCTGGCATCTCCGATGACAGTGCCATCGCCTGCTACGGTTCCGTCGGCCGTTTTGACTGCCATCTCTGCATAGCCGTCGCCGTTGAAATCGTATACCATGAACTGGGTATAATGTGCACCGGCCCGAATATTTTTCCCCAGATCAATGCGCCAGCGTCTAGTCCCATCCATCTCATAGCAGTCAATATAAACATTTGAAGTTTGTCCACTTTGAGAGTTATCCTTAGAATTACTTGGGTCCCACTTTAAAATGATCTCATAATCACCATCATTGTCCACATCCGCTACTGTTGCATCATTTGCAGAATATGTTGCCCCATCAACATCTGCCGGTTTCTCAATCGGCACATCCAGATAATTCTGTCCCCAGACTGTTGCACTGTCGGATTCTGTCTTTTCTACATCATTGACTACCGTACGCACGGTATAGGTATCAGACTCTTTTCCCGACTTGTCCAGATAATTGGTCGAATCCGTGATGGGTCCTGCGATTTTCTGCCCGTTTCGATATACATGAAACCCAACCGTATAGTCGTCCGTTCCTAAAAGACGCCAGGACAGGTAAACTCCATTCGATGTTTTCACGGCCACCAATCCTCGATCCAATGATTCAATCTGACGTTGTTCCGCAGCCTGTGCCGCTGTGTGCCCTCCAGATAAAAAAGCTGCCCCCAAAAATCCAAGCAAGACTGCTTTTTTCATTCCCCGTTTCAGTTTTTTCACATTCATGCTTCAAATTTCCTTTCTTCACCAACTCACATTTGATTTACATAATTCTAATTTTAGTATAAATCTCCTCATGTAAATTTGCAAGCAAACGTTTATTTCGCCTTCAATTCCTCATAATATACAAATGTGTTTTTTCCCTTTTCACAGCTGGCTTTCATCGCTTTTTCCACATGACGAATATTTCGTTCGTAGTTGAACTCTTCCTTCTTTAACAGATCAATTCCTATATGACAGGAAAATTCCATCGGGGTCTTCTGCTGCATTTTTTCGATCAATTGCTCAATTCTCCAATCCAGCATCTCTTTCAAAATCGGTGCTTTCAAAAAGACAATAAACTCATCTCCGCCCAGACGACCGATATAATCGCTCTTTCGAAATGTATCGCGCAGCGTTCCGGCAAACCGCGTCAACACAATATCTCCCACTTGATGTCCCATATGTTCATTTATTTTTTGCAACTGTGAGATATCAAACAATAACAATGCCGCTTGTTCACCCTCGATCGTCTCTTCCCGCATATACTGCACCACATGATATTCAAACATCCGGCGTGTCAAAACATTGGTAAGCAAATCGCGGCTGGCTGTCAGTTCCCGTTCCATAGAATGCCGTTTTACCGAATCAATATCCTTTAAATAACAAAGTGCGTATGCTTTTTTTGTTCCAGACTCCTGATACATATGCACATGCAGCTCCATCCAATGATAAGATATTCGATCCATCATGCAGCGAAACTGAAACGATAACGTATCTGTTCCTTCCTGAAACGCTTGTTTGAAATTCTCCAATGTCAGATTCTGCTGGCACAGCTTTGAATCTTCCGGCAAGACCGTCATCCAAATTTGCTGCTCAAACAATGTATCCAATGAACAGGTATCTTTATCCAAATCGGGTTTATAATCACTCCAAATCCCCCCTGCATCCGTCAGAATTCCCGTCTGCAGATCTACTTCCGCATACGCCGCCAGCTCTTTTAAAACAGCAGAATAAAAATCATTGCGTCGCAACGTTGCACGCTGCAGCGTTTTATTTTCTGACACAGCTTTCCTCTGTATCCTGGTACTTTGATAATGGTAGCCTTTCATTGTATACACGCCATTTTTTTGCTGACTGCAGACTCCAACACAACATACGGAGATTTTTCCCTGCTGCGGATGGTTCCAGATATATTCCATTTCCACAATTTCTCCCGACCGCACCATCTCATTCAATGACTGCCCAACATAATCTTTATATTCTTCTTGAATGTGCTGATACCAGTACAGATAGTAATCCTCCGGATCGAGCACTTTTGTCACACCAAGAAGATGATCCATATTTTTATCTACACTCATACGAGTTACTTGTGCATTTGTATCGCTCTCCAATGTCCAAAGTCCGACTTTCAATGCCCCTAAAACATCCGCATCCATTAAATCGGAAGACATCTTCGATAATGATTCATCGCGCGCATCCAAAAGTCCTCCGTTTTTCAGGATTTTTGCCATAAACGGTGCCATTTTTTCCATCAAACGTGTATCCGTCGGCATGTAATCTGCATTTTCCACGCAAAGCATTCCGATTGCTTTCTGTTCCAGCCAGACCGGTACGAGCAAAAGGCTACGCACTTCCAACAGGTCTAAAATCTGCTGCTTTTGTTTGTCATATTCACAACACTGCTCGATATCATCAATTGCAACCCCTTTTTCTTCCTCAAATTCCTCTTTCCACGGTTCAAAGCAGACATCTGGAACGACGATCACCTCACTCTGCACACCTGTGTGCTCTCCATTCCACACAAAAAGCCCTCGCCAGGCAGCTTCCTCTTGTGCATGGATAAAAAGTATGCTACGCTGTGCCTGATAAAATCGTCCAATGGTGTCAAGTATTTTCTGAACAGCCTGCTGCATATTTCGAATGTCACTCAATTCTTCCAAAAGCGACACTGCAGTTTCTGATATTTCACGCTCGCATTCCATCGTATTCCATTTGTCATCAAGCATGGATGTATCAATACCAACTTCTAATTTTGCCGTTTTATCTTTCCAGTGAATCATTTTATTCTGCATCAACAACCGTTTTCCAAGCTCCGTATCATTTGCATGAAATACGGTCTGTTTACGCATCATTTTTTCGTTACAACAGTACGGACACGGATGATTTAATCCGTAAATTGCCTGGTAGCATTTTTCCCCCATATAATCATTGTGTCCGGTCAGATGTCTCGCCGCTGGGTTCATATAATATAATTCATATGTATCCATATCTACAACATAAACAATTTCTTCCATTAGGTCGAGCATTTTTTTATAATCTGCATCCTCTACCGGTTCCTCAGTCGTTTGCTGAGCACGCTGCTCTAATTTCTTTTCCCACTCTTTCTGTCTCTCATGACTTTTCAGATACAATTGCTCAAACATTTCTTTTTCCAGCGGCTTGCTAAAATAATATCCCTGAAGTATCCCTGGCATTAATCGTTCCAATGTCTGTAACTCTTCCTCCGTTTCCACGCCCTCACAGCAGACACGGATCTTCGCACTTTTTGCCAGTTCCAGAATATTATTCAACAGTCGAAAATTGTATGAACTCAAGTGAATGTGGCTTACAAAACAGCGATCGATCTTAATTTCATCAATTGCAAGGCTCTTTAAATAGCTCAGGCTGGAATATCCTGTCCCGAAATCATCAATCGATATTTCAATTCCTCGGCTTCCCCACTGATAAAATAGCTGATTGAATGTCGTATATTCCTGCAATTGCATACTTTCCGTCACTTCCAGTGTAATTGCACCACCCGGCAATTGCTGTTCATCAAGCAATTGATAAATATACTCTGTCAGCCCCGACTCCTGCAATTGTATATAAGAAACGTTGATGCTCATATGGAAATTCGGCTGCAATTTTCTCCATTCCTTACACTGACGGATGCCTTCTTTTAATACCCACGCACCAACTGGAATGATCATTCCGTTTTGCTCCAACAGACCAATAAATTCTTCTGGTGATACCAGCCCATACTTTTCGGAGTGAAACCGAAGCAATGCCTCTGCACCCGCGATCTGATAATCATTCATGCGCACTTGCGGCTGATAGCAGAGTGAAAATCCCTTAAATCCGTTATTAATACTTGCCTGCATTTCCTCCGTCAATTCGATCAGGTACAACTGCTTTTTATAATCCTCCGGCGAGAAGAATAATAACCGGTTTTTTCCATTTTTCTTTGCACGGTCCAAAGCACTTTCTGCATACAAAAATAACGTGCTGGCGTCTTTGCATTCACGACTCGAATAGTGTACGCCACCACCTGAAAGCGTACAAAATTCTTTCATTTTCTTTTGCACGCGATGATACACTTCTACAACGGTATCCCTATGACATCCCAAAAAATCCACTGCAAACCGATCTCCGTCCAAACGATAAACTTGATACTGTGAATCTACGCAAAGTTCTAACACACGCGCTGTCTTTTTCAAAATCTCGTTTCCCCGATTCCGTCCATACCGTTTATTTAAATTTTTAAAATTATCAATCCCCAAAAGCAGAAGTATTCCCTCTTCCTTTTTCTGTATACCGTCTTCTAATACTTCAAACAATTTTGACGTGTTCATTAATCCTGTCAGAGAATCTGTTTTATGCATTAAATCCGCTTCCGTTAAAGAACCGGTCATTACAAGCGGTTTGTCCCATTTATCACGCACAACTCTTCCCCGACAGCTGACCCACACCAGGCGTCCATCGCGATCCACCAGACGAAACTCCATCTTTTCGATATCACTTTCCATCTCATGAACTTTCCACAAGTCCTGCGCCCATTTTGTCATATCCCGCTTATAGACAATATGCATACACTCTTCCATAGAATATCCTTCTCCGACCGTTTTGTCTAATGCATATTGTGACTCAATCTCGCTTGCAAAAAAAACTCTCTCTAATTGATAATCCCAAAGAAAAAAATAGCCCTCTGTACTTTTATTTAAAAAGACGAGGGTTTGAAAATACTCCGCATATGCTTTGCTGCCTTTAAATGTGATCGTTTTATCGTTTGCACGCCGCATACTACTACCTCTCCTCACCTATTATCGACTGATTACACTACTTTTTCTCTATTATAACGTATTTTTTGTATAATTTGTACTATTTTTCGATATTTTGGTGTTTTTTTTTCGATCACATTCATTTTTTATTTTTCAAATGCATGTTCCTTAAACTCATGCGCAGTTTCATACATACTTTCCATGTCATCCGAATATCCGAAAACAGCCTCTGGTATCGCTGATTGTAAGTAACGCATAACTTGTTTACACATCTCGTCTCCACCTTCGACTTCAACAACATTTTCCGGAGCTGCCGTACTATAATGAAAATGGATGGTTGGTGCTTTTTGTGGCTGCATATTCCCTGTGTATGGTTTCGATGTGGAGGAATATACCCAGATAATATCATCTTTATTTGCCACAAAACTGCCGTTTCTACCGGCATACATCACAAGTTTTTGGTTGATACGAAACTGAAAATGCTCGACTGTATGATCGTACAAATCATTTAATTCCTGCTTTGCCTTCTCGGGATTTCTCTGTGCCTGACACCACTCGGAAAACGGACGCATATAGACACCACGGACTGCTTGTATAAACTGATAGATGCAGACACCATCTGCAAATGCCAGCAATAGATATAACAGTAACGCAAAAAATTCACGATCACCTTCTGCGCCGTACCGTATGGTATACATCGTCTCTAGTCCTCGCGTTGGTCCTAAAAATATAAATACAGAAAGCATCAACAGACCGATGACTCTTATTCCTTTTTCTCTCACTATCTTTTTCTGCATTTTTCCGATCATACTTGTCCCTCCTGCTTCTAAATAAGTCAGAAATTCATGAAAAACAAAATCGCCGGAAAAAGAATATAGATTCTTCCTCTCGGCGATTTCGAGCGGTTTCAATATCTACCCAATTTGAGTGTAATTCTATCACTCTGCCTTTTACACTTCAATAGGATAATATACCCAACACATTCTAGTCTATCGGAATTAACTTAAAAACAGCTGCATTTGCATACGTAAGCGCTTCATCATGACGAAAGAATATGATTCCCTTGCATGGTGCTTTAATTTCTTCCAACACCTCTCCTTCATAAACATCAATGATTCGCGCGATTGGCTGATCTTTTTCCACTTTGTCTCCAACTTCCGCCAGCTGTGAAAAAATACCCGCTTTCATGGAACGCACTGATACCAGTTCGTCAGTCAAGAGAATTCTCGATTCTTCAATCGGAGGTTTCTCTCCTTCCACCAATCCTTCTGACATCATAAAACGAACCACACTGTCAACGGCTGCTTCTGCACTTTTTTCGTCCAGCTGATTTGTCGTTGTACTGTAAAGGCTGTATGCCTCCGTATCCCAGATCTGCCAGTTATAGTTTAATGTTGTCGTATCAAACGGTCTCGGCTCCCTCACCATAATATACGGCATACCAAATTCTGCTGCTTTATCCGTTTCATCCAACTCCGTTCTCATAATGTTGACATGTGGAAGAAAACGTCCCGGCATATAAAATGAAGCAAACTGTATTCCACATCGATACTCTGAAATCACTTCAAATACGCCCGCGGCAATCCGCTGTGTCGTTTCTCCCAAAGCATATCCTGGAAACATTCTGTTAATGTCTGTGTTATCTGTCGGCCAAAATCTCTTTTTGATATTCATGGAATACGGATTTAACGATGGTATCACCAGAATTTCCTGATCTTCTGCCAAAAGTCCTTCAGCCTCTAATTTTTTCAAGCGGTTGACCAGGAGAGAACTCATATATATCTGCTGATACTCATCCCCGCGCAGGCTTCCGACAATCGCCAGGCTTTTTTCTCCCTTTCCAAATCGAAAGCCGGTAATACGGAAATCATCACGATACAGCGCCGGTATTTGAAATACGGTTATCTTTTCCATTTTTAATTTCCTCCTTTTCCGATCGTTCTTTCCCATTTGCTGTGACTCATCCGCAAAATACGCCCTAGCAAAGAGCCTTCCGATACAACCGGATATTCTCGGATCGTAAACAAGAGCCCGCTTTCCGATGCTGTAACGTCAGACATCAACTCACCCGTCAAAGGATTGATGATCTTTCCAATGCTTTCTCCTTTTTTTACCCAGATTCCATGTCGGCTTTCTTTTAAGAAAATACCTGACACCGGCGCATTCAAAAAGCTGACCTCTCCGTCCTGATGACTAAACACTGGTATATGATCATTTTCTGCCGGTCCGCTCCAGATACCTAATGATTTCATCAGAGAAAACAATCCTTCTGTGAGCTGATCTCCATATTCTTTTGTGATACGCATTCCCACGCCCATTTCAACCACAAGTGTCGGCACATTTCGGCTGTTCATACTGTGTGCCAACGTCGACTCCAACACTGTATTTGCCCCGTGAATCCAGACAAAATCAACATTTGCCTTTCGAGCAAACGGCACAAGCATATTTTTGTGCAGCTCATTAATGCGAATCTGCGGCATCTCTGTCAAATAGATATTGCTGGCATGAATATCCACACACAACTGACTGCCTTCCAGATCCTTGATAATACCGGATGCAATATACTCGATCATTGCCCCATCCTGGGAACCTGGAAATAATCGATTCATGTCAATATCAAATCCCGGAATTCCACGATTGACCGAATCGATTCCCAAAGGATTAAGTGCCGGATAAATATCCACGGTTCCTTTCAGATATTCCGGATGCTCCTTGATTCGTTTCTGCACTGCATAACAGACATACTGTCCCTCCAGCTCATCGCCATGTGTACCGGTTACAATGCTAATGCGTTTTCCGTTCCCTCCATCCTTCGGGGTGATGTGGTTCTTCTGAATCATCAGCTGCTCATCCACTGGGAGCATTACAGATGTAATCGTCTGTACCATAGTTTCCAAATCCTTTCTTTTTTAGATTTCGACACATCATTGTGCCTTTCTTTTTCTCTCGTTTCTGTCTGTATCTATGACAGGATTTCTTCTACTTTTACTGTGACATCCTGTGTTTGTCCGGCTCCACCGGAAAAAATTCCTCGATTTAAAAGACAATCTGCATAATCCCTACCGCTTGAAAGCTTAATATGACTGTCCGTAACCTCTAACAGGTTTGTCGGGTCAAATCCAAACCAGCGCTTCGTATCATATATTTCCACCCATGCATGGCTGGCTCCCTCTCCGATCAGCATTCCGACTACATAACGGCATGGAATGCCGGCATGACGACAAAGAGCCAGCATGACGTGTGAATAATCCTGGCACACGCCTCGCCCGCCCTCTAAGGCCTGCTCTGCATTTGTATAAATATTTGTAGAGCCAGAACAATATTCAATTGCTCCATGCACCGCTTCCATGATCTTTCTGCTCTTATCGAGATTACACTCATTACGCATAATCGGAATACTGTCATATAATTCTTTCAGTTTCGGCCCCATATGAGTGAATTTCGACGGGGATCGAAATACCCCCGCCTCATATTCTCTCAGGGATTGTGTATAAGGGCTCAGTCCCACTTTTGCTTTTCCCTTTACTTCTACTTCAAATAATTGATGTGCCTCATCTGCACTGCCATATACACATCGATTACCAAATGAATCTAATCCCTCCTCCAAGAAAAAGTTTGGGAAAATTTTCTCATGCAGTTCTAAAATTTCCTGTCGTTCATCTGATACAGGAAAACTTCGTACCGTAAACCGATGATTTGTTACCGGTTGACTGAAACTGATTTTTAAATGATAATCAAATGTTACTTCTTTCAAATTTTAAACCTCCACTATCCGGTCTATTTCATATACAATCTGTCGGTAATCTATTTGGGGTGCTTCCACCAATCGGTTCAGATTTTCTATGACTTCCTCACTATAATGGATACTACAACGTTTGATTCTACCTGTCAAACGATGAACTTCCCTTTTTAAATCCGATGCCGGCATCTTTAGCCTTCCATATAAATCGATGCGCTCGATTCGTTTTCCGACTTTGATCAGATTTCGGGTATTCTCATCCTCAATCTGGTCATCCGAGCATCCATAAAAAGCCAATATATTATCCGTTACTTTCTGAAACTCCGGAATCGGTGCCTCACTGACAGCCGCACGATTCAGTGCATAGCAGGCAAGTTGAATAAATGCTAATGATTCGCTGCCGATTTCTTCTCGAAGCTCAATCGCATTATCATATGCCCGTGTCATATTGCTCATGATCGAGTCCGGGTTTTCTGGATCAAACGGATATTTTTCCAGAAAATCATCCGATGAAGTATAAATATTCGGAATATCCAACGATTCACAAAACGAAGCATACTCCGCACCTTCCTCGATCATTTTATCATAACTTTTCTCAAAATGCATCACTGTTGTATATACTCTTTCTGTATATCGACCCAGCCAGTACAGGCGGTCTGTTTTTACTATCGACTTAAAATCCATGTATCTTTAAAGCCTCCTCCTTGTGATGAGTTTACAATAAACGAATCCGGGTTACGTGAAAACCGTGTCAGTCCACTCTTCCAGACAACCGGCTCCTCACTCATTAAAACAAATGCCCGAAGATCTGCTTTTCGCTCTACGATCTCTCCATTATCCATAATACCAAGGTCTAAGAAATCAATGACTTCCTGTGCGATGAAACGACGCGGTTCACTCTTTAACAGAGCAATAAAGTCCTCTTTTTCCTGTTTTGTCATACTGCTGCCGAACTGTACACCATATCCGCCGGCTTCAGCCACGTCCTTCCAAACCAGTTCATCAAAATGCTCTAAGGTGTATTTCATATCCTCCTCATAATATGGAAGGTATGTCGGCGCATTTCGTAAAATCGGTTCCTCGCCCAGATAATATTTGATCATCTTCGGTACAAAATAGTAAATGCCTTTATCATCCGCAATTCCATTTCCCGGTGCATTGATCAATGCGACATTTCCTTTTCTATACACATCATATATGTGTGGTACACCGATCACGGATTCTGCGTTAAATGTCATCGGATCCAGGAATTCATCAGAAATACGGCGGTAAACAGCACCGACCTGTATCTTCTTTCCACTATAATCCTTTAAATATAAGTGACTGTTCTGCACGATCAGATCCTCACTGCTGACAAGCGGCACATGCATGCGTTCTGCCAGATAGGAATGTTCAAAATATGCGGCATTATAACGTCCCGGTGTCAACACAACGGAGATACCACCCGGATTTGCGTATTCCATCACGTGAGATAACAAATCTGCATAATTTCGGTTATCTTCGATTCGGTTTTCCCGAAATGTTTTCGGTGAACTTCTCCGGCAAAGTTCTCTTGCGATCATCGGATAAGATGCTCCCGACGGTACTCTCAAGTTGTCCTCTAAAATGTACCAGTTTTTATCCTTGCCCTGTACCAGATCAATACCGGAAATATGGGAATAAACATCCTTCGGCGGTACGACGCCCTCGCATTCTACCGCATACCCACTCGACGCATAAATAAACTCTTCCGGGATCACCTTGTCATGCAGAATCTTCTTGTCACCATAAATATCCTTTAAAAATAAGTTGAGCGCTTTTACACGCTGTTTCAATCCTTTTTCCAGATAATCAAAGTCCTCTTTCTCAATTACCCTTGGAATTGCGTCAAATGGAAATAGCTGCTCCTTAAATGTATTATTTTTATAAATGCCAAACTTTACTCCATAGCGCGCGAGTAGTTCGTTAACAGTGTCCGTTCTCTCGTATAAGTCTAATTCTGCCATAACAATTCCTCCCTTTCTCTAATATGTATTTTTCGGAATTTTTCTTGCGGCAAATGCGCAAACTAACACGCGGTGTACCTCTTTTGTTCTTTTTTTCACAAAACTTTTAAAGATATAAAAAAGGAGTTGGCAAAATGCCAACTCCTTTGTCCGCTTAACTTTAGTTTATACACTTCTCTTGAAATTGTCAAGTGGTTCTTTCTTATTATTTTAATTGAACCCCGGAAGTTTTCTCTTTGTAACCTCTTTTTTTCGTAGCTGTTTTCGCACATACAGCTTCTCATCCGCCTGCTGCATTGCCTCTTTTAGTGTGATCATATCTGTCGTTTTGATCATATAGCAACCGGCTGAGATCGTAATCGTATATTCCTTCTCACTTTCATGATTATATTTGTCAAACCATCGGTATAACATATCTAAGAATTCCGTTCCATCGCCGAGCTGCTCATATATAAGTGCACACGCATACTCATCGCCTCCGATTCGGCCCGCAAATCCTTTTCCTTTGACAAAATTCAATAATGTCTCTCCGATCAACTTTAACGAAAAATCTCCTTCGTCATGTCCGTAACGGTCATTGATGATCTTCAAGTTATTCATATCCGCATAGATTACGAGCAAATTTTTTCCATCTCTTCGACACTCCTGCAGACATTTTTCTGCTTCTGAATAAAAGCCCCTTCGATTTAAGATTCCGGTCAACGGATCTGATTTTGAAATGGTATCCAGCTGAATATTATAATTTCGAAGCGTAGCCAGATTATCCTCTAACTGCTGCTGAATCTTTTCATTCGATTTTAAAAGTGTGATCATCTTCGCTGCTGAACTCATCTGGTTTGCCATAAATTCTCCGTTCTCATACACGCTCTCCGACATATCACACAACAGCATGCCATACACCATTTCATTGAAAAACAAAGGAAATACCACTCTATCACATCGTTTTTCACTTAACACCTGCGAATTACAAAACAGCTGTCCCAGTTTCTTTTTCTGTTTCATCATTGAAACCGGATAAACAATTCCATCCCGTAAAACCGCCTTCAAATCCATGTATTCCGGCGAATCAAACGGTTCGTTCTGCAGATGCAGAATCGGCTTTGGCAGCGTATAGATCGCCGCATTTTTGATATCCATCCAGTCAAGTCGTTCTAAAAGCATACAATAACTCTCATCCCGGCCTTTTTCAAATTTCAGCATTGCCTGAACAAATACTCGAAGATCTTCATTTTCCGAATTCTTACTTTCCTGCATATTTCCAATTTCATTGTTCATGGCACGTATGATTTTAATATATAAAATAGAAAAAATATCTCTAAGTCGGTATTTCTTCCCTTCGTCTGTCTGTTTTTGACGCATCCAGCGGTAAATCTCTTCTAAAACAGTCAACAAATTATCCGGATCCGCATATTTCACGCCGCCCAGACTGATAAATTCTTCCATACGTGCTGTAATATCTATGTATTTTGAAATACTGTCATCTTCCTCCGCAAAATCAACCGTCAATGCCTCAAGTAACTTATCATAACTCTCACGAAGCTGCTTCATTTCTTTTTGCATTTCATCGTGGCAATAATGATAAAAGATGTCGTTAAAGCTGTTTTCCCGATCCACCATTACCTGCTGCCGGCTTCCCTCTTCACTTGCTGTATGGCAAAAAGAATCCCGTTTTACAAACCGTGTCGGAATTACCAGGTTTTCACCCGGATCTCCATTCGCCATTCGAATCGCCAGTTTGATCGCTTCTTCTCCCAATTTTCCCGGGTCCGCACGAACAGACGATAAAGACGGTGCTGCTTTTGCAGAAACAACAGTATCATCATATCCAAAAACAGAGACATCCTTCCCAATCTGTATCCCACGCAGACGAAGCTCCTCATACAATCCCATTGCTGTTTCATCGTTGACACAGAAAATTGCCTCGATGTCCGGATTATCTGTCAACAACTTTCTACATACACCGGAACTCCGTCGTGACAGGTCTCCCTCCACAAACATGCTTTCATGAAACGGAATTCCATGTGCCTCTAACACCCGTTTAAATGTTTCTTTTCTTTCTCTTGCATCAGAGTTTTCATCTGATCCGCCGACCATACCGAATTTCGTATATCCGCGTTTTTCAATCAGATACTCTAACCCCTCTTTAATTCCTTGGTAGTTATCAAAAACAATACATGGATAGCCCTCTATCTTTGATGCCACCAGAATTACCGGAATATCCTTATACCGGGACAACATTTTTCTGATTCGCTCTTCTGTTGTAAAACAGCCGATACTTCCTGCTGCTACGACCAGTGCATCCAGATTTTCCTTATTTGCAAAAGCGAACGCTGTCTCATACTGATACTCATATGCCAGATTTCGATCTACCGACAAATCCCTGTCAATATATTTACCCGGAAAGACAACGATGTTGACTTCCATTTGTCTGGCTTGCTGAAATACTCCTTTGCAGAGATACTTTGTAAATTCATCACGGATACCGCTTACCAGCACCCCAATCGTCATTCGTCTTTTTCCTCCTGACATCCTTTGCCTTCAACCTCCTCGCATCATGATACTTCTTCTAGTGTATCAATGCTTATTTCGGTTCTTTTGGAGAAAAACGTTAGTGTTGTAGCAAAAATTTCTATTTTTTTGTAAGTTTATCAATATTTTTTCCGAAAAATTCCTGGGAATTCAGCGGCTCTTTTCCTTTCTTAACCCGTTTATAGGTTCCATCCGACTGCATCTTTCTTGCTTTTGTATTGTCATCGAGCATGATCTGAAACATTTTTCTCAATTTTTTCTTAATATCTTTATCCTGAATCGGCACAGCAACCTCGATTCTCTTTAACGTGTTTCGAGTCATCCAATCGGCTGATCCTATATAAATTTTTTCTTTCTCCGGTCCAAAAATATAGATACGGGAATGCTCCAGATAACGTCCTACAATGCTTACGACACGAATATTCTCTGTTTCTCCTTTGACACCCGGAACCAGACAACAGATACCACGGACGATCATATCAATTTTTACTCCGGCTTTCGATGCTTCTACCAGTTTTTTGATCAGACGAATATCCGTCAGGGAATTGATCTTGATTCCAATATACGATTTTTTCCCGTCTTTTGCCAGACCGATCTGCTCATCGATCATTTCGATCAAACGATTCTGTAATCCTTTCGGTGCCACAAGGAGATGTTTCTGTGGTGCTGCAAGCTGTCCCACTCCAATTTGCTGAAAGAGGGATGCAAGCTCCGTTCCAATGGTATGGTCCGCTGTGATCAAAGATAGATCCGTATACAATTCTGCCGTTTTTTCATTATAATTTCCGGTTCCGATCTGCGTGATATATTCCAGATTTTTTCCGTTTTTCTTCGTGATCAGACAGAGTTTTGAATGCACTTTTACCCCGTCGATTCCATAGATAACCTGACAGCCTGCGTGTTCCAGACGGCGGGACCATTCAATATTATTCTCCTCGTCAAAACGCGCTTTCAGTTCTACTAATACCACGACCTCTTTTCCATTTTCGGCTGCTTCCTCTAAAGCTTCTACGATCTTACTGTTTTTTGCCAGACGATATAACGTCATCTTGATGGAAACAACCGAATCATCATAGGCAGCCTCCCGCAGCATTTCAATGAATGGACGGATCGTATGATACGGATAGCTTAATAATACATCTTTTTTCTCGATCTGCGGAATCAGACGTTTATTGCGCTCCAATTCCTCCGGCCACTTCGGAACCCGACGTTTATAAAACAGCTCTGTATGATCCCGCAGGCAGTCACGTACACGGGAAACAAAACTCATCTCCAGCGGCGTATCACACTGGAACACACGGGAACGCTCTAATCCCAACTGCGTACACAGCACTTCAATACACTCTTCATCCAATGTCCGCGTCATTTCCATGCGCACCGGTGCCAGTTTCTTTCTCCGGCGAATGACTTCGCTCATCGCATCACGGTAATTCAAATCTTCATCGTTAATAATGCTCACATCAATATCTGCATTTCGCGTGATACGAACCAGCGATTTACTTTTGATATTGTACCCGTCAAAAATCTTTGGGACAAAATGTAAAATGATCTCTTCCACGCGCATATATTCCTTTTTCTCACCATTCGGAATGGTAACCAACCGCTCGATTCCATGGTTCGTACATGGAATGATACCGATCTTTTCTTTTCCGTGACTCGTCTCCATCACAACAACTGCATACACGGATTTATTACTCATAAATGGGAAAGACTGTTTTTTTCCGACGATCATCGGAGACAATAACGGTGCGATCTCCACCTCGAAATATTGTTCTACAAAATTTGCCTGCTGTGAATTTAAATCCGCAAATTTTACTTCTCGCATTCCATATTCCTCTGCGATCTTCTGCATGATCTCTGCGTAAATCTGATCCCGTTTCTGGCAAAGTCTTCTTGTCTCTGCCACGATCGCATCGATCTGCTCCTGACTCGTCATCTTCGTTTTGTTGTCCTCAACCACTTCCTGCAGAAGTGTCTGATCCTGAAGCGTACCGACACGTACCATATAAAATTCTTCTAAGTTGCTTTGAAAAATAGAAATAAAAGAAAGGCGCTCACACAATGGCACCTCCGGATCTGCTGCTTCTTCCAGCACACGCTCGTTAAACTTCAACCAGGATAATTCTCTGTTTACATAGATTGCATTCTCTTTCATAACATTACCTCTCAATCTTTCTTCTGCAAGACTGCTCTTTTGTGCTATTCTCGTCTCCACTGCGCCTTTGCAGTTAATGATAGTTCCTTTCTACCATTATAGGTCCCACTCCGTAAAATTTATTATCCCGTCTTGTAAAATTTAGGTAAAATGTTGTTTGAAAAAAAGTCTTAAAGAAAACTTAAGAAACGACACCTTGTTTTTCGAATTTTAAACTGCTATGCTTTTTATGAGAGATTTTGTGAAGAACCGAGGGAAAATAAAAAATAAAATACCTTCATCAGAATTTCGAAAGATGTGACGATCCAGTGCCCGAAAGAAAAAGTCCGCGCTTATACGAGCCTGTTTCGGAAGGCGGGATTGAAGAAAAATGTGAGCATTAAGGGAAAGTAGTTCTCTTGAAAAATAGAAAAGAGAAACAAAAATTGTAATAAAGAAGAAAATCCGCTATACTAAAAGAAACAAGATGTATAGCGGATTTTTTGCGTAAACGGGAGGAAGGGAATGGAAATGAAACAG